>CAYZKE010000592.1:0-2233 GCA_964478505.1 uncultured Loktanella sp. | reverse complement strand
TACGAATACGATGCCGTCAGCCGCCTGCGCGACAGCCAGCTGGGCGAGGAACGCGTGCATGACGTGTCCAACTACATCAAGAAGGGCAAGCTTTGGCAGGCGTTCGAGGCGACGGACAAGGTCGTGCTGCTGATCGACGAGATCGACAAGGCCGATATCGAGTTTCCCAACGACCTGCTGCAGGAACTGGACCGGATGGAGTTCCATGTCTACGAGACCGGCGAGACTGTGAAGGCCATCCACCGCCCTGTCGTGATCATCACTTCCAACAACGAAAAGGAATTGCCCGACGCCTTTCTGCGCCGCTGCTTTTTCCACTACATCCGCTTTCCCGACATCGACACGATGCGCAGAATCGTCGAGGTGCACCATCCGGGCATCAAGGAACAGTTGCTGACGACCGCACTCACCCAATTCTACGAGTTGCGCGAAACGGCGGGCCTGAAGAAAAAGCCGTCCACCTCCGAAGTGCTGGACTGGCTCAAGCTGCTGCTGGCCGAGGATCTGAGTGCCGAGGACCTCAAACGTGACGGGGCGAATGCGCTGCCGAAACTTCATGGCGCCCTGCTCAAGAACGAGCAGGACGTGCATTTGTTCGAACGGCTGGCCTTTATGGCACGCGGACAGCGCTAAACCCTATTTCGTCCAGCCGTGGACGTGGACATCCTTGCCTGAGTGGCCTTTGAGGATCTTTGTCGCGAGCGCCTCTTTATCCTTGTTTTCGGTGCGTACCCACAACAGGATGCCGCCATTCTCGATTTGGTGGGCGTAGTAATCCTTGTGATGCTGCCCGACGCGCCGCGCCAGCAACGTACCGATGATGGCGCCGGGGGTGCCACCGATCGCAACCGCCGCGATTGAGGCCGCAAGCGTGCTGAGCGGTGTCAGCATCGCGGTCATGGCGATGGCCGATCCCAGAAAGAAGAACCCGCCTGCGATAGCGCCCTCCAATTCTCCGATGGCTTCCTCAGACACAAAGGCTGCACGGGGCGCATGAGGGTCGTCTTCAAGGTCTTTCGCACGCCAAAAGGCCGATCCCAGCTTGTCGTGCAATGCGGCCTCATCCCCCAGAAGGCTGATATCACGGCGCGAAAAGCCCGACATGCGCAGGTCATAGATTGCGGCCTGCAAGTCTGCAAAGCTGTCAAAGACGCCGACCGCTTCGGGTATTTCGATTACGATGGTCTTTTCCTTGGCCTTTTCTGTGGTCATCTTCTTTCCTCTTGTATCAATCCCTCCCTTCCCTAACGCCAATGCCGTATCGCAAATTGCGTTTCATCAATCCGGTAGATGCAAAGCGGTCATTCGCCATGACAAAACCCGCGCAGCCCCGCCCCCCACAGGGAATTGACTGGCCCTGCGCCTAAACACCTCTATTGTCAGTCAAAGACAAAAACGAGAACACCACATGGCAGCACCCCCTAACGTTACAGTCCGTCCACTTGCGGCAAAAGATGAAGCCCGTTGGCGTGTCCTGTGGTCGGGTTATCTCGATTTCTATAAATCCAGCGTCCCCGAGGCGGTCTATGCCAGTACATTTGCGCGCCTTCTCGGGGATGACACGCAAGATTTTCATGGCATGGTCGCCGAATTGGACGGCGAGGTTGTGGGCCTGGTGCACTATCTTTTTCATCGCCATTGCTGGCGGATCGAGAATGTCTGCTATCTGCAAGACCTCTATGCCGATCCAGCGGTGCGCGGCACAGGGATCGGGCGCAAGTTAATCGAAGCGGTCTATCAGGCAGCCGATGAGGCGGGCGCACCGGCGGTTTACTGGCTGACGCAAGAGGACAACGCGGTGGGCCGCAGGCTCTATGATCGCGTGGGCCAGAAAACCGACTTTATCAAATACGCCAGACCCGCATGAAGTACCTTGCCGCTTTCGCCCTCGCCTTTGTTGCGGGCTGTGCCCAAATGCCTGCGGGGCCGGATCCCGTGCGCCTCACTTTCCCAGAAATGGCGCGTTTTGCGGGGGAAAGCCCCGGGCCGTCCACACGTCCGAACGCGGAGATTGCGCTGGATTTCGTGGATCTGGCGTTCCGGATGGAAAGCGGACGGCCTTTGCCTGTCCTGACCCGTTTCGAAGGGCCGATCACTGTGCGGGTCGTCGGCCAGCTGCGCCCAGAGAACCGGCAAGATCTTGAGGCGCTCTTGCGCCGCCTGCGCAACGAAGCCCGCATTGATATCCGGCTGACCAATGACACCGACGCCAATATCGTGATCGAGACCCTGC
>CAYZKE010000591.1:0-2234 GCA_964478505.1 uncultured Loktanella sp. | reverse complement strand
CGGAGCCTGCGAAATGCTCGGACACGACCTGCATCTTGATCGGGTTGCGCAGGTCCGGCTTGTCGGTGCCATACCACAGGGCGGCATCACGATAGCTGATCTGCTCCCACGTCTGGTCAACCTTCCGGCCCCCGCCGAATTCCTCAAAAATGCCCGTCAGCACCGGCTGGATCGTGTCAAAGACATCCTGCTGCTCGACGAAGGACATCTCCAGATCAAGCTGGTAAAAATCCGTGGGCGACCGGTCGGCACGCGGGTCTTCGTCGCGGAAACACGGGGCAATCTGGAAATACTTGTCATAGCCCGACACCATGATCAGCTGCTTGAACTGCTGGGGTGCCTGCGGCAGCGCGTAGAATTTACCGGGATGCAGGCGCGACGGCACCAGAAAATCGCGCGCGCCCTCGGGGGACGACGCGGTGATGATCGGCGTCTGGTATTCACGGAACCCGCTATCCCACATCCGGCGGCGCATCGACGCCACAACGTCGGACCGCAGCTTCATGTTGTGCTGCATCGCCTCGCGGCGCAGGTCCAGATAACGGTACTTCAGGCGGGTCTCTTCAGGATATTCCTGATCGCCAAACACCATCAGCGGCAATTCCTTGGCCGCACCGAGCACCTCAATCGCGCGGATGAACACCTCGACCTCACCGGTGGGCAGCTTGGGGTTCACCAGCTCGGGATCACGCGCCTTTACCTCGCCGTCAATGCGAATACACCACTCGGACCGCACCTTTTCCACGTCAGCAAAAGCCGCCGAATCCGGATCACAAAGCACCTGTGTAATGCCGTAGTGATCGCGCAAATCAATGAACAGGATGCCACCGTGGTCGCGCACACGATTGACCCAGCCCGACAGGCGGACAATTTCCCCGACATTGGCGGCGGTCAGATCGGCACAAGTATGGCTGCGATAGGCGTGCATGGGTCAATTCCTCAAGGCATTAGGACGGTGCGATTGGTCGGCCCGATACACCCCTTTGCCCGGATGAAGTCAACCGTTCCTCATCATCTTGCCAGAAAAACTCCCGCCGGAGGCACCAAAATTCGCAGAATTTTGGTATCTAGCACCGTTTCAGCACAAACCGACAGGCCGGAGCCCCCATCGCACAACAGCATTGCTCGGCGCACCGCAGGCGCGGGTCCACCAAGCTGCGAAAAAGCGTCTCAAAGACCGCCGCATGCCAATGACACAGCGGCGTCTCACTCACCTCGCCGCGCACGATGGGGTTGTCCTTGATCTCAAAAACCAAAGGACCTGCCACCGCAAATTCACCCGACCCCACAAAGGTCCAGGCATGCTGCGCAATCGCTTTCGACAGGATCGGCCCAGCCAAAGCCGCAGGCAGCACCCGCAACAGAACCTGCGCGGGTTTCGGGATGCGGCGCGCCATGATGTAATGCGCCGTGCGCTCCCCGGCTGCCCAGGCCAGCGACGGGGCCATTTCCGGTTCAATCGACCGCAAGGCCTGATGTATCCGGGCCGCAGGCCCCTCTGGCATCATTCCATCATCACTGGGGGGCTCAAACACCCCTGCGGCGGCCATGACCTTGTCCCGAAATGGCACGCCACCTGCGCGCTCCAGAACCGGCAATAGTTGCAGGATCGCGTTCGGGCCAATCAGGCCCGCATCATGAGTGGCATCCCTAAGCATCCTCCATTTGCTCTGACCCGCCGCCGCAGGCTTTGACCTGTGCACCATTCGGCATCTTGAAATCGGCCGCACGTTCCGTCGCCCTTTCCTTACCCTGTGCTCGGATCGCTGCACGGCGCTCGGCGGCCTTGGCGGCCTTATCGGCGCTGGCCTCCCAATCCTCCATCTGTGCCTCGGCAATCGTGCGGGTCTCGTCGAAATGGAAATCAAGGTTCTTTTTGGATTGCGGCCCCGTATAGCCCACCTTGCCCAGATCATAGAACGTCCGCGCAAAGCCCGCCTTCATGAACGCCTTCAGGCACCCCAGAAGATAACGCCTGCGGAACCCAGTCCCGCGCCACGGGTAATGGAACAGCGCCTTTTTCATATAGAACCGGCGATAATTGTTCATCACACCGTCCAGCAATTCACCGCGTGTCATTGCCGCCGGTTTCATAATCGGCGTCACAAAATTGTAGCGGCTAAAGTCGAACACCTCGACCTTGTCCTTCAACTCCTGAAACAGCGGCGTGAATGGCCAAGGCGTATACATCGCCCAGTTGGCAAGATCCGGCTGCCAGTCCCACGCCATCTTGT
>CAYZKE010000590.1:0-2239 GCA_964478505.1 uncultured Loktanella sp. | reverse complement strand
GTTTTTTGCCTATCGCGGCTTTACCGCTGATCCTGATCGTATTCTTGCGCAGAAGTCTTACGGGCGTGCGCATCACCGTGCGATCCACTTCATCCACCGGAGCCCGGGCACGACGGTCAATAACCTTTTGTCCATTCTTGGCGTTACAAAACAATCGCTCAATCGTGTCTTGCGCAGTTTGATCGAAGACGGTTTGGTAGCGAGCACTGTTGGACAGCGGGACAAGCGCGAGCGCCATTTGCACCTGACTGCAGCGGGTGAAGCGCTCGAGCGGGAATTATCCGATGCCCAGCGTGACCGGATGCGGGCCGCCTATCGTGCGGCAGGTCCGGCGGCGGTTGCCGGTTTTCGGCAGGTTTTGGAGGCCATGATGGATGAAGAGACACGCCACCATTATGAGGCGATGAAGGATAAACCGGAATGAGCAATGACGATGCCCACCTCTTGATTGTCGATGACGATGAACGCATCCGCGGACTTTTGCAGAAGTTCCTGATGCGTTCGGGTTTTCTGGTCAGCACCGCCCGCGATGCCGCCCATGCGCGGCGCATTCTGGCGGGGCTCGAGTTTGATATGATCGTTCTGGACGTGATGATGCCGGGCGAGGATGGCATGTCGCTTTGTCGTGATCTGCGCCAGACCATCACAACGCCCATCATGCTGCTGACCGCCAAGGGTGGCACCGATGACAGGATTACGGGGCTCGAGGCGGGGGCGGACGATTATCTGCCAAAGCCGTTTGAGCCCAAAGAACTGCTGCTGCGGATCAATGCGATCTTGCGCCGTGTGCCTGCCGCTGAACCCAGCGTGGTCCTGCCCAAGGTCCTGAACATGGGGCCAGTGCGCTATGACATTGAACGCGGTGAGATGTGGCATGGGGATCAGCTGGTCCGGCTGACAGCGACCGAAAGCCAGTTGATGCGTATTTTCTCGGGGTGTCCCGGGCAATCCGTGACGCGCACCAAACTGGTCGAGGAACTGAGCCGGTCGGGTGGCCAGACGCAGGAACGCGCGGTGGATGTGCAGATCACGCGCCTGCGCCGCAAGATCGAGGTGGACCCCAAACAGCCCCGTTATCTGCAAACGGTGCGCGGTGCGGGCTATATGCTGGCGCCTGAGTAAGGGGCGGGGCTTTGTCCCTGCATTCTCACCTCCGAGCGGTCTTTGTTGCGGGCGAATGAACTGGCAAAGTGCGGACGAAGCCGTCATTTCCCTTCTCCATCTGAGAGACCGATTTACATGCATCGCTACTGACGACGCAGGCCTGCGCGAAGAGCCACAAATGCGCCAGAATTCGCGTGCAACTTGCAAAGCGGCAACACAAAGAGGAAACAGATGGGAGTCTGGAGCACGGGCAGCTTCGGCAACGACGTCGCCCTAGATTATGTTGACGACCTGTCGGGTTTCAACGCAGTGATTAAGACAGTGGCTGCCTTCTGGGCCCAGCCAGGGCGGTTGGAGACCGGCGAAGCATGCGTGGCGCTCGCGGCTTGTGACTTGCTGGCGGCGGGGTTGGGGCGACCCTCTGTGGACCTGCCGGAATTGCCGGAAATTAAGTTGCATGCGGTTTCTGAAGACACGTTGGACCAGGCCAAGGCCTTGGTGGAGCATGTGCGCACCAATTCCGAGTTAGCAGAGTTATGGGAGGATGAAGCGCAGGAGTGGAACGATGAACTCGATGCGCTCTTGATCCGCCTGACCCCTTCGGCTGCCTATACCCCGCCCAAGCCGAAACAGGAATTGCCCAGCGACTTCATCGGGTATTGCTATATCTGCTACGATGCAGTGACAGAACGCGATGGTCTGGAGTTTCAGTACAACGATAGCGGTGGTGGTACGTTGGGTTCGACCCCGCACCGGGCCTGCATAGACGCTAAACTGGACGGCCCTGGCCCTCACTGGGCACCCGACGGCGCGCCTCTACCTGCGACGCGGCACCAGATGGTGGTAGACATGGGTTATGATCCCGACGACCTGATGCCGAATGGAGATATCCTTCCAGCGGCGCGGCGTCGCCTGATGCTTGAGGTGGGTTACCGGGAAAGTGATCTCACCGAGGAAGGGCGCCTAAAATCAAGCGAACCCTAGGGCGTTATAACGTGGGGGTGAGATGGATGCGGAGGCGTGGCGAATTCCGGTTTCGGCGCTTTGCTGTCGTTTGTGCGAGGTGCAGAATGAAGCAGTTTGGGCTCAAACTGGACTTTCGCTGCGCCTAACGCGACGGTCTGGTTTGTGAAAG
>CAYZKE010000589.1:0-2240 GCA_964478505.1 uncultured Loktanella sp. | reverse complement strand
CGCATCTGTTTTGGGAACAGAGGGTCGGGAGTTCGAATCTCTCCGCCCCGACCATCAAAAAATATCATCATTTATGACAGATTGACGTTAGCTACTTTACGAATGTCTGGCAGGTTTACTTGCGTCTACGGTTTTGCCGTAGGTTATTGCTGTTTTGCCGAAGAGAAACGGGACAACTGCTGCTATACGCGCCCAAGAAAGCAGCCCTTTGCCAATGGTCTGTTGTGCGTTCGGATGGCGGAATGCGAGCATCACCAAACCGCGCAAACAGTTACCCGTGCCAAAAATGAAATGTCTGTTGGTCAGGAGTGCCGCCTTGAGCGCATTCCCAAGAACAGAGCTGCGTCTAGTGGTCTTGCGATGTAGACGCGCCACATGAAAGCGCGTTAATTGATCAAAATAATGGCGTCTGAGTTGATCGGCGAAATTGCCATTCATTTCCTCCGATACAACCGATAGGGGCCAATTGACGGGTATGATCCCGTATTGTTTTTTTGCCCGCAGCATAAATTCGAAGTCTTCAGCGCCTGATTGGTTCAGCATCGGCTCGAACCGTAGTCCAAGCCCCGGCGCTGGGGCGAAAACACGTCTGTGAAGCGCATAATTTGTCGTCGAAAAGATCTTCGTGCCTGCGCCTGCGGGTTCCTGATTCTGACTGAAGCGCAACAAGTAGGGGCTTTTGTCTGGCGGGTAGACCATCCGTTTTGCGGCCACAATGATCTCTGCGTTCAATGTCTCCAAGCCGACAATGAACTGGGCCAACCAATCCGGCTCTGCCCAAGTGTCATCATCTAGTCCAAGCAACCATTCGGCCTCCGAGGTGACCGCTGCTTCTAATAGCCGATTGCGCGCGGTGACCAATCCTGGTTCTGCTTCATGGATAATCGTGAGGGGGAACTTCGGAGGAAGCGCGAGCAGCTCTGTCGTGACGGTCGGGGCATCATTGTTGTCAATGATGATCACCTCAATTGCGTATCGATCAGGGATTGGTTGCTGCCAAAGGGTCTTCAAAAGACGCCGCAGCAGCGCAATGCGCTGCCGCGTACATATTCCGATTGCTATGCAGGGCTGGGCGGTTTGACGTTTCACATCTCATCCGTTCACGCCGCGGGCAATCTGACTTATTTAGATGCGGCTACCGTTAACTTCCTCATCATCATCGTCGTTTGTTGCGACAGCGACACCAATGAGCACAGCGATGATTGCCGCAGGGATTACCCAGCTTGGCACGCTTGATGCCGCTGCAGCAGGTTCGGTCATCGGAGCCGTTTCGGTAATCGCATCGGCCAGGCCGCCTGCGTAGGCAGACACGCCTGCAACAAGCAGCGCACCCATAATGATCCAGAATTTGTTCATTTTCGTCTCCCAGTCACAATATATGTTCGCGGAGTAGCGAAAGCAGCTCATCGCCGCGATTACCCTCTCAAAACTATAGGCGCGCTGTTCAGTCAATGGGTTTCGCTGGCTGTTCGCACAAGATGTCGCCTTTTGTGTTGGGAAGACCACGTTTTCAGGCTCCGGGATTGATACGCAATCGCCTGGCCTGCCAGCGCATAGGGGCGTGCTATTGGCAGAAAGACCGGTCCAGCGTGGCCAACGTGCAACGCAGGGTCTGGTACGGCTTGCGTAGGGTCGAATCTTTGCATTCCCTTGTTGAGGCAGTTGACAGTTTGCTTGAAGCGGAATGGCTAAGGTTGCGAAGTAAAACAGTTTCTGGTGACGGGGCTCTCGGCGAGCATCTGTGGACAAGTTTGTGTGTGAATCACCTGCCCAAAAGGGCGGGCATGTGAGGGCGGGCAGGTCAACTGAATTAATCCACATTTTGTGTTAAAAAGCCGTTGACCCACGAGGGCTAGATGCGTCAGGTTGTGCAGGCCGATGAACACGACACAAGATGTGGTAGCGGCGCGGGGACAGATCAACAGGCGGGCGCATACATTCAGTGCCTAAAGACGCGCTCTTGGTGATGTATCGAGAGCGGTACAAAGTCGACATGTGACATCTCCTTTATTCGGCCGCAGCCGCGGTCTTGTTGAGAATTTAGCCGCAACGACGGCGCATACTAGAATGGGGCAGACCAATGAAAATTGACCGTAATTTCACGAAAGCGAAAACAGGCGCCTATGGCGAGCTCGAGTTCAAGACGACGACGTCGGAGATTCGCAATCCCGACGGCACAGTTGTTTTCAAACTCGACAATTGTGAAATTCCGGCCGGTTGGAGCCAGGTCGCCTCTGACG
>CAYZKE010000588.1:1034-2259 GCA_964478505.1 uncultured Loktanella sp. | reverse complement strand
CGTCGTGGCCGCGGACTTCAACCGCTATGTCCTCGGAATTGGTGACGATGCGTTTGACGTGGTTGCGGGACCTGTCAATACCCTGCGTGGTATCCGCTATGCGATTACGTTGGACGCGGATACGCAAATGTCCCCGGGATCTGGCGCGCGTCTCGTCGGTATCCTTGCACATCAGCTCAATCGGGCAGTCGTCGATCAAGACACTGGAAGGGTCGTCTCCGGTCACGCCATTTTGCAGCCGCGGATCGAGATTTTGCCGAAGCTTGGAAAGGGTACGCATTTCACACATCTCTTTGCCGGCGATACCGCGATTGATATTTATAGCAGGGCCGTATCTGACGTATATCAGGATCTGTTCGGGACCGGCATCTATGTCGGCAAGGGTATCTATGATATCGCAGCCTTGCATCAGAGCCTGCGGACCCGTGTTCCAGAGAACCAAGTCCTCAGCCATGATCTGTTTGAAGGACTGCATGGGCGGGCCGCGTTGGTTAGCAACGTCGTGCTGTATGAGGATTTGCCTGCGACCTACCCTGAATATGCCATGCGGCAGCACCGCTGGATGCGCGGTGACTGGCAGCTTGTGCCTTGGCTCGGTCGAAAAGTCCCCGGCGCGAATGGACAGATAGCCCAGACAACCTTTTCAGGTCTGGATCGCTGGAAACTGGTGGACAATCTGCGCCGCAGTCTGATGTCGCCTGCGGTATTGCTGTTCTTGATCTTTGGCTGGCTGGTGATGCCGGGCAGCCCGCTGGTTTGGACGGGTTTGGCGATTGCGGCACCCGGCAGCTATCTGATTGGCGAAGCCTTTGCCATCGCAACCGGTGGCATTCAGCGTGGTATGTTGGGCCGTGCCGTGCACCGCATCCGGACCACATTTGGGCGCTGGTTTTTCTTTATTGCCTTTCTGGTCAGCGATACGGTGATCGCTCTTGATGCGATTTTCCGTACGCTCTGGCGAATTTATGTCAGTGGCAAGAACCGGTTGGAATGGACGTCGGCCGCGCATGCCGCAATGAAATCGTCACGCGATAGCATTCGGCAAACCTCGTGGTCATTAATGTGGCCATCTTCGGTCATTGCCTTGGTGATGGCGGCATATCTGGCGGAAAATGACCCGCAGGGTTTCTGGGTGGCGGGGCCCGTATTGGTGCTTTGGCTGATCGCGCCGGAAATCTCAGTCTGGAGCGCACGGCCGCGATATTTCCGTGCGCAGTCTCTTGAC
>CAYZKE010000588.1:0-1024 GCA_964478505.1 uncultured Loktanella sp. | reverse complement strand
ACTCTCCGCGCCCCACAACACTCCAACCCCGGTTAAACTTCAGCGTCAGACCGACCTTCCCCGTTCCGGACATTTCCACCGTGCATCTGCTTGCCGATGACATCTTGATTCACGCGTTCATCCCGGACGATGGTTCGCAGTCGGCGGCAATCAAGATCGCCCATCGCACGTCGCCAACCAACATCGGCATGTTCCTTGTGTCGGCACTGGCAGCGCGCGATATGGGGTTCATTACGACAAGCGATTTCGCTGTCCGGGCCCGCAATACTCTGAATACGCTGGGGCGCATGACTACGTATCGCGGTCATATTCTGAACTGGTACGACACCCAAACGCTGGACCCGTTGGAGCCAAGCTATGTGTCAACCGTTGACAGCGGTAACCTTGCGGTGGCGCTGGTGACGCTGAAGCAGGGATGTCTTGAATTGACCGAAGGCCCGCTAATCGGGTCTGACAGTCTCAGTGGTCTTGAGGTCGTATTGGACCTGCTGTGTACAGCGCTGCGCGATGTGTCGAGGCGGGATCATTCGGCCTTGAATACAACCGAGCGCGCAATTCGCAACGAGATTTCTTATGCAAAGGTGTCGCCGCTGCGATGGAAAGCCGCCTTTGCTGCAATCGACATGACGCTTTGGCGTGATCTTGAGGTTTTCGCACTTGCGGCCATCGAAAATTCGCCCGGCATTTCCAGTGATCAAGCGACAGACATCACCACATGGCTGGAACGCTTGCGCCATGATCTGCGCACGATCGCGCGCGACATCGATTTGTTCTTGCCATGGTTGACTGTGCTTGCAGATCGCCCGAACGTCGCCGTGCCTGTGGCCGCTCAGATCGCGGAACAGTTACACCCGCTAGGTGCATGGGCGGCCGGTCAGGTGTCATTAGAGACGTTCACCGCGGTGCTGGAGCGCTGGCAGGCAGAACACCCAGAAGTTTCCGCTCGAACGCAGACATGGCTGGATCAACTGAGCCAGTCTATTTCCGAGGGTTTTGCCCGGCAAGAGGCAACGCGCGATACCCT
>CAYZKE010000587.1:0-2259 GCA_964478505.1 uncultured Loktanella sp. | reverse complement strand
ATATCTTTTATCCGAGAAGAATAATTTATCAATTACGTCACGTGCAGTGGCCTCATCGGGAGGTTCGCTGTTACGCAACTGACGGGGATCCTGTTTCTGGTGGCAGGCGTCGTACAGATCATTGCAGGCTTTGATGCGGACAGCACCGGCAGCAAGATCTTTGCGATTGCCATGGGCGCTTTGGCGGCGTTCCTCGGGGTGTCGTTCCTGTTCAACCCGCTGGAAGGCGCGGTTTCGCTTGCGATGCTTATCACCCTCCTTCTTGCCGCAGGCGGTATCGCGCGGATCCTTTTCGCCCGCTCCATGAAGCAGACGCAATTCTTCTGGCCGATGCTGATTTCCGGCGCGCTGTCTATCCTGCTTGCGGCCTACATCGTGGTCAACTTTTCAACTGCATCCGTTCAGCTTCTGGGCGTGTTGCTGGGCGTGGAGTTGCTGTTCAACGGGGTTGGCTTCATCGTGCTCGGGTTCTTCCTGCGCAGCCACCCCGAACTGGCCAAGATGGCCAAAAAATAAAGCCGCACATTGCTGATGCGTGGCCATGGAGACCTGAAACATGGATAAGTTCGAAACTCTGACCGGAATCGCGGCGCCGATGCCGTTGGTCAATATCGATACCATCCCCAAGCAGTTCCTGAAAACGATCAAGCGCTCCGGCCTCGGCGTGAACCTCTTCGAGGAGATGCGCTACAATCAGGACGGCACCGAGATCCCCGATTTCGTGCTGAACCAGCCGGCATACCGCAAAACCGAAATCCTGATCGCTGGCGACAATTTCGGCTGCGGCTCGTCGCGCGAGCATGCGCCCTGGGCGCTGAAGGACTTCGGGATCAAATCGGTTATCTCGACCTCGTTCGCGGACATCTTCTATAGCAACTGCTTCAAGAACGGCATCCTGCCGATCGTGCTGCCGCAAGAGCAGGTCGATATCCTGATGAAAGACGCCGAGAAGGGCGCCAACGCCCGGATCGAGATCGACCTTGAGGCGCAGACCGTCACATCCTCGGATGGTGAGGTTTTCACGTTCAACGTCGATCCCTTCAAGAAACACTGCCTTCTGAACGGGTTGGACGACATCGGGCTGACGCTGGAAAAGGCCGCTTCGATCAAGTCCTTCGAAGGAAAACTGGCGTCCGAGCGTCCCTGGGTCTGATCCAGCCGAACGATTCACCGCCTTTTGCGAAATGGTTAAGGCCGCCTGTCACGGGCGGCCTTTTTCCTTGGTAGTCGGGCAAGCCCCGGACACAAGATGTTGTAAATGCCTGAAAAATGGCCAGAATTCGCCCCTGCAATGGTACATTTCAGCACCAGTGAGACCATCAAATCGCCCTAAAAATGAAGTTAACTTTAACAGTGGCTTGAGACCCTTCGCGAAAGAAGGCAAAAATTGGGCAATATTGAGGCAACCCGCCTAAATCGGCGGTTTCAAGGTGGAAACAGGACGCGGCTACGCATCGCATCCGGCCAGTTTGAAGGGGACGAACAGTGATCGGACAAATGACAGGCGCCGCTCTGCGCGCGCTGCTGGTGGCGCTGCTGATTGCCATGCCCTTCATGCTGATTTCCGGCGTGGGGATCGACGGCTCGCAATTTGCCATGCTTCTGGCTCTGCTGGCAGCCGGTCTTGTCATGATGGAATACAACTCGGCCTACCCCAGCCTGATCGCCTTTCGCCATGCACCTCCCTACAACAGGCTGCGTTTCGCGACGATCTTCATTGCCGTCCTGATCCTGACGCTGGTCTATCGCGGCAACAGCGACCCCGGCACGATGACCCAGATCATGACCTCCATTGGTTTGATTCTGGGCAACATGACGGATTTCCCCTATTCGCCCGTCCGGCTGGCCGTCCTGATGTTGCCCATCGAGACACCCCAGTCCGAGGTGGCAGCGGTACGAATGGCCGCCGGTGTCTGCTATACACTGTCGGTGGTCATGATCCTGATCTTCGCCGCCCTCGTCAGGTTCTATGGCTGGCCTGCGCGCCACGGAGCGTTCAACGTCTGGGTCAATCTGCCGATGTTCGACGCGACCTCGGGCGGTGACGTTGTTGCGCGCCTCAAGAGCCATGCGCGCATTAACCTGATCTTAGGGTTTCTGCTGCCATTCCTGATCCCTGCCGGGGTCTACGCGGCCTCGCGATCCATCGACTTCGGGGGGCTGGCAGTGCCTCAAACCCTGATCTGGACAATGTGCCTATGGGCCTTTCTTCCTGCCAGCCTCATGATGCGTGGCATCGCCATGGCCCGCATCGCCAGC
>CAYZKE010000586.1:0-2260 GCA_964478505.1 uncultured Loktanella sp. | reverse complement strand
GAACTCGAGACGGACGCGATGCACATCAAGAAGCCAGGCGGATCTGCCGCGCACCTGCCATGTTATACAGACCGACCAGTCATTTGCCTGATCTGCCTTTGAGGCCGTATCCCAACTCTGGACGATCCGGTCCCCGGATGCCGGAGCTGGCGGTTCAGCATAAGTCTTGAACCAGTCCCATTTGACCAAACCTCCGCCGAGAGGTGCGGGCTGTTGCTGGTAGCCGAGCGCAGAAGGCCACTGTTCCGAGCTAAGACAAAGTGCAAATCGATGCCCGACTTCAATGGGAACCGATCGGTCTCTGTGCGGCAACAGCAAGCGCGATTGATTTTGAACACATTTAACCGACAAACGACGCACACAGCCATCGCTCTTAGTTGAGATACATCAATGACATCGCCCTTCGGCCGTTTATGGTGAGGTTTTGGCACGACATGTCAGATAGACCCGTTGCTGCGGCGATGCAGGACTGAAAACCACCCCATAACAAGGAGCGTTCAATTGGGCGAAGTGACACGAAAAAGCGCGGAGCAAATCTTAGGTACCCTCGATGAAAACGCGTTTGCCGCGGTTGAGGCATCAGGGGCTAATCTGAAGGACATTGCCCAGGCAAAAGCGATTTCGGAGGGCACCCGTGACATTGTTGGACGAGGTGAACAGGCACTGCCAGGTCCAGTGAAAGAGTTGCTCATCATATTTGGCGGATCAAGAGAGTGATGGCTGGAGAAGCGCCCCCTGAAGGGATGCTGGCGAAGCATCGGGAGGATCTGCATAAAACGTGTGAACGGCTTAATATTCATCCCGACGTTTTTGAAGAATTAAAGCTACCGCGCGAAACATTGGCGGCAACCTTACTGATCCGCATGGACGATGGCAGCCGGCGGGCCTTCAAGGCCTGGAGATGCCGGTACAACGACAGGCGGGGCCCGACCAAAGGCGGGGTACGCTTCCATCCTCGGGTCAATCAGGATGAAATCGAAACTCTGGCGTTTTGGATGACCTTCAAATGCGCAGTGGCGAACCTGCCCTTTGGCGGCGGCAAGGGTGGTGTGTGTGTCGATACCAAACAGCTCTCCGCTGCGGAGCTTGAGCGCCTAAGCCGTTCTTATATCGAGGCCTTTGCTTCTTTTATCGGGCAGGACCGCGACATCCTTGCCCCCGATATGTACACGAACGGGATCGTGATTGCCTGGATGTCGGATGAATTCAGCGCGATAGCAGGTCAAGCCTTTCCGACTGCGATCACAGGCAAGCCCATTGCCTTCGGCGGGACAGTGGGCCGGATCGATGCGACGGCGCGGGGCGGATATTATGCCCTCCGTCATCTCCAGAGTGCTTTGAACCTAAATCCAGATCAGGCCACGGTTGGCATTCAGGGATTTGGCAACGTGGGCTATCATTGTGCCAAGCTCCTGCATGCCGATGGCTACACGATTACCGGCATCACTGATTCCAGCGGCGGTGTTTATGACGCGGCAGGATTGGATCCGTTGGCGGTGATGCAGCACAAGCATACGACCGGCAGCGTTACGGGGGCGAAAGGCCACGGAAAAACGCGGGATACATCGAATGCCGAACTTCTTGAGCTTGAATGCGACGTTCTGGTCCCCGCGGCGCTTGAACGCCAGATTACAATGGAGAATTGGGATCGGATCAAGGCGGGCATTATCCTTGAGATGGCAAACGGACCTATTTCGCCAGAAGCTGACAAAAAGCTGACCAAGAAGGGCTGTTTGATCATTCCGGATATTCTTGCGAACGTCGGAGGCGTCACGGTTTCCCATTTGGAATGGGTGCAAAACCGCTCTGGCTTCTATTGGGACGAATCCCGTGTCCGGGATCACCTCAAGACGACTATGGAAACAGAGACGCAGGCCGTCTGGATGCTTCACAGCGAAATGAACCTGTCAATGCGCGAAGCCGCCTACGTCCATGCATTGCGGCGGATCGCTGAATCCGTTGAAGCACGCGGAACACAGGCCTATTTTGCGGAGAAGTAGTGCATGGAATGACACGTCTCACCGCAGCACTTGATCTGACGACCGAGTGGATTTCGAATACTCGCGTCAAAACCTGTGCGACCTCAGCACCTAAGCAGCTTGAGGCACTGCATCAGTGCCCCAAACGTCGCCCCACGTAGGGCGCGTTTGCCAGAGCATGCAACCTAAGGATCATCTCGACTCAAGTCGGTATCCTGTCACAGTGCCCTTAATATGGGTTTCTGGCGTCCCGTTTGTCAGAGAGGGAATCCTGACGGCGC
>CAYZKE010000585.1:1394-2264 GCA_964478505.1 uncultured Loktanella sp. | reverse complement strand
TGCGGCCCTTCGCGGGCTTCGATGATGACAGGGCGGCTGCCGTCTGATGTGGGCGTCTTCGACAACGGCGCCGAATTTCTGCCGTCAGAACCCACGTTTGCCCATTACCTGCGTACACTTGGCTACAAGACAACCCTGTCAGGCAAGATGCATTTTGTCGGCCCCGATCAGCTGCACGGGTTTGAGGAACGTGTGACAACAGATATCTACCCCTCTGACTTTGCGTGGACAGCAGATTGGGACCAGACAGACGAACCCTACGCGCCGTCAGTCATGAGCCTTTTGAGCGTTGTCGAAGCTGGCTACTGTGAGCGGAACCTGCAAATCGACTACGACGAAGAAGTCTTTGGCGCCGCCAAAAAGGAACTCTACGACCACGCGCGTTCGACCGATGACCGCCCCTTCATGCTTCATGTGTCCTTTACCCAGCCGCACAACCCTTTTGTTGCCGGCAAGAAGTATTGGGACATGTACGAAGGTGTCGACATCCCCGAACCTGAAGTCGCCCATATCCCCTACGAGGACCGCGACCCTTGGGCGCAGAGGTACTATCTGACGATCCGACAGGACGAATTCGACATCACGCCTCAGCAGCTATACAACGCGCGTCGCGGCTATTTCGCGATGGTCACACATTTCGATGAACTCGTCGGGGGGCTGGTTGACACGCTGAAAAGTATTGGGCAACTCGACAACACATATATCTTTATTACATCAGATCACGGCGAGATGCTGGGCGAGCGTGGCATGTGGTTCAAGTTTAACCCGTTCGAGGCATCGATCCGCGTGCCGCTGATCGCGCAGGGGCCCAAGTTTCAGGCAGGACACCGCGAGGATACTCTGACTTCCCTTGTGGATCTTCTGCCAACA
>CAYZKE010000585.1:0-1325 GCA_964478505.1 uncultured Loktanella sp. | reverse complement strand
GATGACAAGATATTCATCGAATTCAATGGCGAGGGGCTCTATGCGCCTGCCCTGATCATGATCAAAGGCAATATGAAGCTGGTGCACAGCAAGACAGACCCTAAAATGCTGTTCGATCTCGCGAATGACCCGCTGGAATTGACCAATCTTGCCAGTGATCCGGCATATCAGGACGTTCTGGATACCATGTTCGCAGAGATGCAGTCGCGCTGGGACGAGGACGACCTTGACCGGCGTATCCGCGTGTCGCAGCGCAAACGTATCTTTGTGCAGTCTGCCATGAAACACGGGCGCTTCCCAGCTTGGGATTTCGGACCACGGTACGACCCGTCAAAGGTTTACGTGCGGGGCGGCACTGACCCAAGCACGACAGCGACGAAACAACGTGGACGCTTTCCTTATGTCCCCGTCACGCCACCGCAAAAACCGAGGCATCCGAAAAAATAGCTGGCAGGCTGATCTAAAGGTAAGCATGATAAGTCGCGCCCTTTCTGAACGGAGCATTGCGGAGCTATGAAGTCCTGTTGCTCACCCAGTCGAGACGCGCCAGACGGCGCTGCTACCGCGGCGCCTGTTTGTTCAAAACCACGCAAGGAAAGTCAGCCCCCACACACCGTAGACATCCCCGGCGGGCAAGCGCTTGTCGGGACAAACCATCCGTTCTTTCCCAGCGATGGTGAAGGGCCGCTACGCAAAAAGAAAGTTGCAGCGTTTCGCATGGATACGACAACCGTGACAAATGCGCGGTTTCAGCAGTTTGCAGCCAACACAGGATATGTCACCGAGGCAGAGCTTCTGGGAGACTCGCTGGTGTTTCAAGGTCTTTTGCCCAAAGGATCGCCGCCCAGCCACGCTATCGCGCAAACCCCGTGGTGGCGCGTGATCGCCGGTGCAAACTGGCGCAATCCCGTTGGCCCCGATAGCACCACGTCATTGGAAATGGATCATCCGGTGACCCATGTTTCATGGAACGACGCGATGGCCTTTGCGCAGTGGGCCGGAGGCCGCTTGCCAACCGAGGCACAGTGGGAACATGCCGCGCGCGGCGGGTTAGAGGATGTCGCCTTTCCTTGGGGCAATACTGAACCGAACGACAGTGATTTCTTTCCCTGCAACATCTGGCAGGGGCAGTTTCCACAACAGAACACAGCGCGTGACGGCTTTTTTGGTACAGCACCTGCGCGGTCATTCGAGCCCAACGGTTATGGACTCTACAACATGGTTGGCAATGTCTGGGAAATGACCAGCGAGATCTTCAAAGTGCGGTCGCTCAAGAAGGACGTAGTGGCGGCCCATACTGGCAAGCGGGGATATAGACTAAGCAA
>CAYZKE010000584.1:0-2269 GCA_964478505.1 uncultured Loktanella sp. | reverse complement strand
GCGCGCAGCAGGCTGACCTCGTTGATTGCCAGCGCCTCATGCATCGCGCCATCAACGGTCAGTGCGGTCATGGTCAGCGGGTTGATCACCTCTTCCTCGGCCTCGTCCAGCCGCGTCTGCAGATCGTCGGCGTGATATTCGTTCATCAAGAACCCGACAGTGCCGCGGTTCATCCCGTAAACCGGCACATCCAATCCCTGCGTGGCGTGCAGCGTCTGGAGCATGAAACCATCCCCCCCGAGGGCAACGATCACATCAGCCTCATCCTGCGGCACGTCCCCATGCTTTGCGGCCAAAGCGCGCAAGGCGTTTTGTGCAATCGGCACAGGACTGGCGACAAAGGCGATCTTGGGGCGCGGCATGACGTAAAAACCTTTCAGTTCCGATAAGTTGTGCGGTGATCGGACCCGAAACGCAAGCCGCCGATACGAAACCTGATGTGACGTGCTCATAAACATCTTGGTCGTTTTGATGCTTTTGGCGGCGGCTGACCTGAGGTAAGAGGGCGCAAGTCTAATTTTTCTGGCACCTTTTAGGGGGGATGCACCCATGAACGTCACTGTCCGCGACGACGGCTTTTTTACCGAGAAACTTGAAACACGCGATCCGGCGATCCACGCCGCGATGCAATCCGAGCTGAAACGCCAGCGCAAAGAGATCGAGCTGATCGCCTCCGAGAACATCGTCAGCGCTGCCGTGATGGAAGCGCAAGGCGGCGTGATGACAAACAAATACGCCGAGGGCTATCCGGGCCGCCGCTATTATGGTGGCTGCGAATATGTGGACATCGCCGAAAACCTTGCCATCGAACGGGCCTGCCAGCTTTTCGATTGCGGCTTTGCCAATGTCCAACCCAACTCTGGCTCTCAGGCCAACCAGGGTGTGTTCCAGGCGCTGCTGCAGCCCGGCGATACCATCCTTGGCATGTCGCTTGATGCCGGTGGTCACCTGACCCACGGGGCCAAGCCAAACCAGTCCGGCAAATGGTTCAACGCCATCCAATACGGTGTGCGCAAACAGGACAGCCTGCTGGACTATGACGAGGTGCAGCGCCTTGCGACAGAACATCAGCCCAAGATGATCATTGCCGGTGGCTCTGCTATTCCGCGCATCATCGACTTTGCCAAAATGCGCGAGATTGCCGATAGCGTGGGCGCTTACCTTCTGGTCGATATGGCCCACTTTGCCGGGCTGGTCGCAGCGGGCCTTTACCCGTCCCCCTTCCCGCATGCGCATGTGGCAACGACCACCACACACAAAACCCTGCGCGGCCCACGCGGTGGCATGATCCTGACCAATGACGAGGCAATGGCGAAGAAATTCAACTCGGCCATCTTCCCCGGCATTCAGGGCGGCCCGCTGATGCACGTGATCGCCGCTAAAGCGGTGGCAAGCCTTGGCCGATCAGTTGATGAAAGGTGGCCTTGATATTGTCACCGGCGGCACCGACACCCACGTCATGCTGGTCGATCTGCGCCCCAAAGGCGTGAAAGGCAACGCGACTGAGAAATCATTGGAGCGCGCGCATATTACCTGCAACAAAAACGGTATCCCGTTTGACCCTGAAAAACCAATGGTCACATCCGGTATCCGTCTGGGATCGCCCGCTGGCACAACGCGCGGCTTTGGCGAGCCAGAGTTCCGCCAGATCGCGGACTGGATCGTGGAAGTGACCGAAGGGCTCGCCGCGAATGGCGAGGACGGGAATAGCGAAGTGGAAGCCAAAGTACGCGCCGAAGTCGAAGCGCTCTGCGACCGTTTCCCGATTTATCCCAACCTGTAAAAGATCAAGCGGCCCGGCGGCCAGTGGAGCCCGGAGAAGACTTTCTACCACGCCGGCATCAAGAACTCTTACCCGACGCTTACCGAGGTCTCCCCCGGCGATTTCCGTGCGGTATGGGACAGCGGCACCGCAGATACGCCTCGGACCCACATTCACTTTGGCAAGTTGAAGATCAGCCCATGACTCGGTGAACAAAGAAGATATTGAGATTGCACGTATCCCTCTATCCGAATTGGAAGCACTCAAGTGAAGAAGACGACTGTCATCATCGCGAAGCGTCTCTTAGTTCTCTTCGCCATGGTATTTGCCTTGCCCAGTGGGTTAACTGCCGCCGAACGGCCGACGATGAACATCGTCCTCTTCCTCATCGACGACCTTGGCTGGATGGACCTGGGATGCCAGGGAAGTACGTTCTATCAGACGCCAAACATTGACCGCTTGGCCCAAGAAGGAGCCCGGTTCACCGATGCCTACTCGGCCTGCGCC
>CAYZKE010000583.1:0-2273 GCA_964478505.1 uncultured Loktanella sp. | reverse complement strand
GGTCGGCATAGGCCGAGAGCCAGCTTGCGGTTCGCTCGACCTCGAAGTGCAGCGGGTTGGACGGACCATTCGTGACGTAGTCACCCACGATGCGGTAGCCTTCAATGCCAACCGCCATCCACAGCCCCGCCAGGACATAGGCCCCCACGGCGACCAGCGCTGCAATCGAACCGATCGCACGGGCACGTGTCTGCACCACGCCTTCGGCTTTCAGCGTCAGCCAAGCGCCACCGTGCATCACCAGCATCGCAAAAGACACCACACCAGCAAGGATCGAGAACGGATCAAGCAGGCCGATAAACTTCATGTACCAGGCACCTTCGTAGATCGTGTGCAGGTCATCAGTAAAGTGGAACGGCACGCCCTGGATCACATTGCCAACGGCCACACCAAAGAGCAGCGCAGGGATCGCTCCGGACGCAAAGAGCGCCCAGTCCCATGCATTGCGCCAGCGCGGATCTTCCCGCTTGGAGCGGTATTTGAACGCCACGGGCCGCACGATAAAGGCTGCCAGGATGACAAACATCGCAAGGTAGAACCCCGAAAAGCTGACCGCATAGAGTGGTGGCCAGGCGGCAAAGATCGCGCCGCCGCCAAGGATGAACCAGACCTGGTTTCCTTCCCAGACCGGTCCAACCGTGTTGATCGCCATCCGGCGCTCGATATCGGATTTTCCAACAAAAGGCAGCAAGGTGCCGACCCCCATGTCAAACCCGTCGGTCAGCGCAAATCCAATCAGCAAAACCCCAAGCAGGCCCCACCAGATCACGCGTAGTACTTCGTAGCTTAAAAGTTCATGCAGGATCATATCTCTTACTCCGCTGGCATGGCGATGGCATCGGCATTGCGACGGCCGGCCAGGCGATCATTGTGACGTGCGTTCCACGCCCGGGTTTCTTCAACATCCTGAAACGGACCTTTGCGGATGTATTTGATCATCAGGCCCATCTCGATGATGAACAGGACCGTGTAGAAGATGACAAAGCCTGCCAGTGTGATGGCCACCTCTGTCATCGACAGCGCCGAGACGGACATGGCCGTCGGCAGGACCCCATCGACAGTCCATGGCTGGCGGCCAAACTCGGCCACGAACCAGCCCATTTCGGCCGCAATCCAAGGTGCAGGGATCATCCAGACCGCCAAATGCAAGGCAGGCCGCGGGAAGTTCATGCCCTTGAAGGATGCCCGATAGAAGAAGTACAGCATTGTACCGATGAAGCCGAACCCAAGGCCCACCATAATGCGGAATGCCCAGAACAACGGCCAGACAGTCGGCACGGTATCGTTCGCGGCCAAGACAATCTGTTCTTCAGTCGCGGTGCGCGGATCATCGACATAGCGCTTCAAAAGGAAGGCAAAGCCAAGATCGGCAGAGTGCGCCTCGAACTGCTGGGTCATTGCCGGATCAGCCGCATCGCGTTGCTCGCGAATATGCATCAATGCGTCGTAAGCGATAATACCAGACCGGATACGGTCCTCCGCTTGCGCCACCAGATCATTGATCCCCGGAATTTCAGTGGTCAAAGACCGCGTACCGATCAGGCCCATCGCCCAAGGAATTTCGATGGCGTAATGTGTCTCGCGTGTTTCCTGATCAGGAAAGCCGACAAGGTTGAAGGGTGCGGGTGCCTCATGGGTTTCCCACATTGCCTCGATCGCGGCGAGCTTCATCTTTTGGCTGTGTGTCGCGGAATAACCGGATTCGTCACCCAGAAGAACAACCGAAAACGCCGAGGCCAGACCAAAGGCGGCGGCCACAGTGATCGAACGGCGCGCCAATTCAATGTGGCGGCCCTTGAGCAGGTACCAGGCAGAAACACCGATCACAAAGACGGACGCCGTGACATATCCTGCCGAAACAGTGTGTACGAATTTCGCTTGCGCCACTTCGTTAAAGAGAACGGCAAAAAAGTCCGTCATCTCCATCCGCATGGTCATCGGGTTGAATTCAGCCCCGACCGGGTTTTGCATCCAGCCGTTGGCGATCAGGATCCAAAGAGCCGAAAAGTTCGACCCGATGGCAACCAGCCAAGCGACCGTCAGGTGGGCCACTTTGCTCAGCTTGTCCCACCCAAAGAAGAACAAGCCGACAAAGGTGGCCTCAAGGAAGAAGGCCATCAGACCTTCGATTGCCAAAGGCGCGCCGAAAATATCGCCCACATAGTGGCTGTAGTAGCTCCAGTTCATCCCGAACTGGAATTCCATCGTGATGCCTGTCGCCACCCCGAGAACAAAGTTGATCCCGAAAAGTGTGCCCCAAAACTTCGTCATTT
>CAYZKE010000582.1:1576-2274 GCA_964478505.1 uncultured Loktanella sp. | reverse complement strand
GGATCCGGCGTCACCATGTTTGGTGCATCCAGAACCTCCTCAAACGGCGAATCTGGCGGAGCAGGTCCGTCGCGGATATCAACCACCAGAAAATCTGAAAGGTAAACACTAGCAAGCGCATGACATTCACAATCAACGATCAGCTGCAACTCTCCCTTGTCGAGGTCTTGGGAGACTTCTGAAATGCGGTCCCGCGGGATCAGCGTGAAGAAATCATCAAGCATGAAACCATCGGTGGCGGACACGCGCACCACGTAGCCGGCTGACACGCGCCCGAGTTGCCAGTCAGCGCCGGATGGCAGGCCAATTACCACCCGCGTAAAATCCGCATGTTCGCCAGTCTGGACACGCAAAGGTGCCGCAGCCACCAAATGTGGCCAGAAAACCAGTAATGACAACAATAGACGGTATCTCATGCGGCGTCCTGTTTGGTCGCCTTCAATGCATCTTCCATCTCGGCAAAGCTGGGCCGATAATGGCCCGGCATGTTCTGGCGCCCGACTTCGACACAGATATTTGGGGCATGCGCATGCAGGTTAGCTATCAGCACTTCGCGAATAAGCTGGTGAAAATGGGCGTCTTCCTCAATCACCGCCTTCACCTTGGCCGAGCATGTCGCGCCCATCGTCTGAATGCTCGACATCGCGGCGGGCCGTCCCGGCGGGCAACTTCCGCTTGCCCCCCGCGCGGGGCGCGGT
>CAYZKE010000582.1:0-1510 GCA_964478505.1 uncultured Loktanella sp. | reverse complement strand
ATGCCCAGCGCTGGCAAACCGTCAGCAACCGTTTGCAATGCATGGGTCGAGTGAAGTTTGTGATGCAATGTCGCCTCGATCCGCTTTTCGAGAATTTCTTCTACCTGATGCGGATCGTCGTAATTCATCGAGGCCGAGCGCAGCGTATCGCAGATCAAGGCAATCGCCTCGCCATCATCAAGTATTTTGGAGTATTTGCCAAAAATCGTTGAGGAGTCAGGCGCCTCAATATGACTTTCCAAAGCAACCGGATTAGTTTTTGCGACGCGCAGCAGTTCGAACAGCAAGCACAACAGATCGCGATAGTCCTGCGCTTTCCATTTCGGCCCTTTCACAACCTTGCCCAGATCCTTAAGCGTGGCTTTGATCGCAGAGCCATCATTGCTGATCGCGAATGCGCCGATCGCGGCCCCACAAATCATGATCATCTCATAGGGCAACGCGGCAAGGATAATACCCATCTTTCCGCCAGCCAAAAGGTATCCGCCAAAGACCGTGACGAGGACAAAGACGATACCGAATAGACCGACCATTGGGCGCGGCTCCCTGCTCAAAAGAAGTGGATGTTACCGAATCCCTTCTAGTGCGAAGGGATTAATGATTTCTCTGCAGCTACTCGGTTGGTACGTCGGCGTTACGCCCAGCGAGGACGACGCTAAAGGAATAGGCGATTTCCGGATCCAGCTCGGTCATGATCGACGCTGCAGCATCCGGCCGCATCAGCCCCAGAAACCCGGCAGCAAACTGTGGGGGCATCTGCGCAAAAAGATCGGCTGCTTCGCGCGGTTTCATATTTTCATAAACCGTCGTTAACTGCGCAAGATCAGATTCCGCCGCCGTGTCAGCCAAGGCGATTGTCGCGCTCAGGCGGGCCTCTGCAGCAACAAGTTCTTCCAGCTTTTGATCTATCTCTTCCTCAGCGACGCGCAGCGCCTCCATACGTGCGGTCAACTGTGCCTGCCGCTCTGTCAGGCGCCGCTCACGTGCCTGCAACGCCGACAGGAGAGAATCAGTAGTACCCATATCTGCAGCAGGAACGCTTGCCTCATCATGAGGAATATCCGCACCTTCATTGGCCATCGCGGGCCCTACTTCTGTTGCAAGACGCAACACGGCCGAGGCCACTAGCAAACAGGTAATAACCTGAAGAACGCTGGGACCCGTTTTCTTGCGGCGCGGCTGTTTCATTGTTTCGCAACGTCCCTGGTCTGCCTGCGCACAAAGAAGGGGCTTTCGGTCACGTTTGGCTGCACTTTTTGCGGAAGATCATGCATCGAGGCGATCGACAACTCGAGCCGCTTGTGCGCGAGCTCGGCCCGTTCGCTGACCGCATCTAGCTGCGCGACCGAGGCCTTGGCTGTCGTCTGGGCCTGTGTCAGGATTGCTGTCAGATCATCAACCTGCACGGACAAGACCGCCACCGCACCACCGACGCCTTTTTCAAGGTCGGTAAAACGCCGCAAACGGCGCGAGAGCACAAGGCAATATAGCGCAGCACCCAATGCGCCGG
>CAYZKE010000581.1:0-2285 GCA_964478505.1 uncultured Loktanella sp. | reverse complement strand
GCACGGCTTATAGACGACGAAGGCGTGACGGTCGCGCTTGGTGTTCCGACAATCTGGCAAGGGCTTCTCGCATCGCTCGACAAGCTTGGTTCCAAAGCTGAGTCGCTTACAAGAACGGTCGTCGGTGGGTCGGCTTGTCCACCTTCGATGATCGCCGAGTTCCGCGACAAATATGGAATAGAAGTCGTACACGCTTGGGGTATGACCGAAACCTCGCCTCTCGGAACTGCAAATGCCTTGCTCGAGCGCCATGCAGTCATGACCGAGGAAGAACAGGCGAAAGTTCGTGAAAGCCAGGGCCGCCCGCCGTATGGCGTGGAACTTAAGATCGTGGACGATGCAGGCAATCCACTTCCCGAAGATGGGGCAGCGCAAGGCAATCTCCGCATTCGCGGCCATTGGGTTGTAGACAGCTATTTCGGTGCGGAAGCTGGCACGACTTTGGAATCCGATGGGTGGTTTGAAACTGGCGATGTGGCCTCGATCAATGCTGATGGGTTTATGACGATCCGGGATCGTTCCAAGGACATCATCAAATCGGGCGGCGAATGGATTTCCACCGTCGAACTTGAAGGCATCGCTGTCGGCCATCCGGGTATTGCGGATGCCGCCGCAATTGCAGCGAAGCATGAGAAGTGGGACGAGCGTCCCGTTCTCATTGCGGTGCGGGCGCTTGGAACAAGCCTGACGGAGAAAGAACTGATTTCCTTCTTCTCTGACAAAGTGGCCAAGTGGCAAGTCCCCGATGCCGTCGTTTTTGTGGAGGAATTGCCGAGAAACGCAACGGCACCGGCAAGGTGCTGAAGAACAAGTTGCGAGAGGCCTACGGGGACGTGCTTCTGGCCTGATCAAACAGCATGAAGACGAAATAGCAGGTCGCATTTTCGGTCTGCATGCTGGTGCGCGTCAAGCGCAATAAACCAACCAAAGGGAGGATTAAATGAAATACACTGGTTTAATGTCGAAAGTGCCTTATGCCGCGAAAATCATGGCTATCATGATGATAGGCTGCTTTGAATCGCTCAGCCCCGCAAATGCGGAACCACTTTACTCTAAAGGAGATTGGCTTTTGGGCTTGAACGCGGTGAAGGTATTCACCGACGAAACTCTGGATTCGGTCAGCGCGGGTGGTGCTCCAATACCGGGGGCTGGTATTGATATCTCCGATGACACCACGTTAAGCTTCGACGTTTCATATTTTTTGAACTCATCTATAGCGTTGAACTTCTTTGGTGGTTTGCCTGCCAGCGCAAATCTTGCGGGGACCGGCAGCTTGGGAGGGCTGTCCGTTGGGAAGACGAAATATGGCCCGGCTATCTTATCGCTTCAATATCACTTTGCGACCAGTGCCGCCGTTAGCCCTTATGTTGGGGCCGGTATTGCTCGGATCTTGTTTCTCGACGAACAAGGGGTTGGACTGGCGGACCTTGACCTAAAAGACTCTTGGGCACCGGCTCTCCAAGTTGGAATGCGCTATCAAGTGAGTGAGAATTGGTTTGCCAATGCTGATATACGTTACACGCCATTCGAAACAGATATCTCTGGGGCACTTGGCGGGGCGCCGGTCAGAGGCAAGGTATCGGTGGACCCAACGATCCTGAATATTGGTATTGCCTACCGATTTTAGGGCTTCCTATTTAACAGAATAAAGCCGAACGCGAGGGTAGGTTACCTCAACCCTTTGCTGTTCGATAGGCAATGAATGTTCAGCCAATCCCACGATCTCGGGACAGGATGCGCCAAACCTGTGTGGAGTGTGATCTTGCGGCCGAATGGGGAGATGACAACAGCAATATGACCGTTGGTATCGCCGTGCTCTCTCAGCGCGGCGATACCTCTACAACTTGGCGTGTAACGCCCGCACGGTCTCCTCGTTCTTGGAGATTAACAGACGTCACCTCTTAGCTTCGGGCATTGTCCGATTTTCGGGAGGTGCTCACCTTTAAACCTTGAGGTCTGCCTGCGACCTTGCTAAAAATCGAACAATCATTAGATTTTTAGAAAAGTCGAAAGTGCGGATGTCTGGACCCCTTGATCAACTGAAGGTTATAGAACTTGGTCACGTAATTGCCGGACCACTTGCGGCAGCTTTACTCTCGGATTTTGGTGCAGATGTCATCAAGATCGAAGCCCCCAACCGGACGGATATGATGCGCGACCTTGGACCCAAGGCAGAGGATGGGGTGGGCGTCTGGTGGAAGACTTTGGGCCGTAACAAGAAAACACTAGGCCTGGACTGGAAGTCCGACGAGGGCCGGGACATCCTGCGAAAGTTGGTCGAAGAT
>CAYZKE010000580.1:0-2308 GCA_964478505.1 uncultured Loktanella sp. | reverse complement strand
GAAAAAGGGCCACCCCGGCGAACGGGATGGCCCTTTCCTGAATTTCGGAGGTGGGTCGGTTAGGATCTCCACCTTGGGTTCACGTCAGCCAAGGGCTGCCCTAGCTGCGCTCCTCCCAAGTTGTCCCGACACACTTCTCCAATACCTCATGATGCACTGGATCACCTCCTTTCAAATGTTTCGCCTGAAAGCAGAAAACCACAGATTTGGTATATTTCAAGTAAAAAGATACCTGATGTCGTGTTTATGCGCTGCGCAGCAGCATACGCGTAACAATGAAGCGAAATGGCACCAAAGCGAGCAGCGCGATGCTGAGTTTCACGCCCCAGTCGGCCACGGCCAGTGTCACCCAAAGCGGCATCTCGGGACCGGTGAGCAGGAAGGGTGCGGCGTCCTGCGCCCACATGACTTCTTCGGCGGCAGATGCGCTTAACCCGTTGAAAACGGATGCAAATGCGATGGAAAAGAAGATCACAGTGTCCACGGTTGAGCCAACCAGCGTGCTGCCCAGAGGCGCCTTCCACCACGATCCGTCACGCAGGCGGTCGAACACCACGATGTCCAGCAATTGCGCAATCAGGAACGCCGTCGCAGAGCCGATCGCCACACGCAGCGCCACGGCCGGATACTCGAACCCGTCGCCCTGGATCATGATCCTGCTGCCGATCAGCGAACAGATGATCCCCACGACCAGACCGGAGAACACGACCTTACGTGCCGCGGACGGCCCGTAGACGCGGTTCATCACGTCGGTGACAAGAAAGGCCAGCGGATAGGTAAACGCCCCCCAGGTCAAAAGCCCGTCGAGAAGCAGAAATTGTACGAGGATGTTGGATGCCACAACAATGGTGGCCATGGCGAGAACGCCGGGTAGGATACGTGTCATGCGATAATTCCGTTTTGACAAGGTTGCGGCACTTGGCCCCCGACGGGGACAGGGCGCATTAACGCCCTCTGCCTACTCCGTCAATCGGTATTCGACGATCTCGGTCCTTTGGAACATGCGAAAGTTGTCGTCGGAAATCAGCGTGATCCGCAGCCCTTGGGCGTCCTGCCAGACGCTGATCCCTTCGAGGTTATCATGTGTGCGCAGGCCGGTTTCGAGAATGGTCTCTTCATTGCGACCGTCCAGATCGAACCGCCTGATACGGCTGCGAAACCCGATTCCGGTAAAGTCGCGTTCCAGCACATAGAGCTTGCTATCGGGCCCGACATCCGCGCCGACAGGGAGGAAAGCCCCTGCACGTGTGATCTCGAACGGCTGATCCCAGACACCGCCTTTGAGCCTGAAGACAGGGAAAGGCCGCGTCGCCAGCCCCGACCTTTCGGGCAGTGTGTAAAGCGCACCGTCCGGGCCAATCGCCAAGGCCTCAAGACCTGAGTTGGGTTGAAATGCTTTGAAGTCCCGTGCGGTTACGAGTTCGGATCCGGGCCGGTCAACGTCTGCAAAGGAACGTACGCCATCCTCGCCCTCAAACGAGATATAAAGCGTCCCGTCCGGCCCGATGGCGAGCCCCTCGCTATCGTTCAGGTCATCGGCAAGCGGTGCGCGGGTTGGTCCGAGCAGGCGCCGTAAGACGCCGAGGTCGATGCCGGTAATCATGTCTCCGTCGCGTGTGAAGGTGCCGCGCGCGATGCTGCCGCGGTCTGTCAGGGCGACGAAATCCATTCCATCGGCCGTCACCTCAATGGCTGAGAAGCCGCCGAAGAGCCGGTCGCCCATGCGCCAGTCATAGCTGCCAAGATATGTGACCTCGGCATAGGCAGGCAGGGCCCTGAGCAGGGCCAAGAGGCATAAAAAGCGGAGCACCTACTGTGCGTTCAAGACCGCTTGGCACTGACCGGGCAGGTTCGCCATGGTGAGCTCTGCGCGCGGTGTCGGTGGTGGCGCGTTGGGGTCCGGCGGTGGCGGGTTCAGGATGCGGTCGACCCATTCTTGCGCCTCTGCACAGCCATCGCCGGGCGGCGGTGGTGTCTGGTTCTCGCAACCCGCCGCACCCGCCGGGCAATTCAGGCGTACATGGAAATGATAGTGATGGCCCCACCAAGGGCGCACTTTGGACAGCCAGCTACGATCACCGGTTGCCGAATTGCACATTGCGACCTTTGCACCGGGGAAGATAAAGATGCGTGCAGTGCGCGGGTCTGACGCTGCGGCGCGGACGATCGCCTCGTGCTGGGGCGTCCAAAGGTCGTTGGTAAAGGCGCCCGCATTGCGCCGCATCGAGATGGACGAAATGCTTTCGCGCTCGGCCACTGTCAGGTCGAGCCGCTGGGGCGGTAGCATCCAGACATCAATGTCCAGACC
>CAYZKE010000579.1:0-2312 GCA_964478505.1 uncultured Loktanella sp. | reverse complement strand
CAGGTCAACCAGATGCGCGCACAAATGAGCGCAGCTGATTCCAATGCCATGTCCGTGAGGGTCGAGCTTCAGGCGGATTGCTTTTCAGGTATATGGGCCCGCATGGCGCATGAAAAGTTCGGCAGCTTGGAACGCGGCGATATTGCAGAGGCGATGAACGCGGCCGCACAAATCGGCGATGACACCCTGCAACGCAACGCAGGGCAGCGCGTGCAACCCCACACTTTTACTCATGGCACCAGCGAACAACGGCAGCGCTGGTTCCAGCGCGGATTGGACAGCGGCAACCTTGCGGATTGCGACACGTTTTCTACCAACAGATTGTAGCAAATCGCGATTGACGCGCCGCGGCTTGCACATTAGGAGAAGCGCTGTTGCCGATGTGGCGGAATGGTAGACGCAGGGGATTCAAAATCCCCCGATAGCAATATCGTGAGAGTTCGAGTCTCTCCATCGGCACCACTGGTCTTGCTTGTATGACCAGTCCGCGTTTCTCCACCAAGGGTTGTGACTTTCTGCATGAAAGACACAACATGAGCATATTTTAGCCAAATTTGTATTATTAAAAGGAGAAGGGTCTTTTCTTTAACGGACTATCTATGTCTTTGTGCGTACATCGCATTTTAGCCGTTGGAATGCCCAGAACATTACGACTGTGGCGCGCCTCAAAACAGACAAGAGGCAGGTGTCGAAATCCGGTTGCTGGGTTACGTGCCTATGCGTTCAAAGCGGCCTGTGAATGGGCTTGGTTAAAGAGTTGGAATTGCAAGGACCCGTTGTTTGGGGCCGCGGCAATAATAAGAAGAGTAGTCAGATGCCCGTGGATTTTGAGGCTGGTTTGAAATGACGCGTGACATGCAGAACAGGCTGTCAACGACCATAGATGGCAACAATCCGGATTTGGATGCAGGCGCCGGTTCCCTGACCGCCTTGCCCGAAATCACGCGCGTCGTTCCGTGTTTTACACCCGGGACGATGATCGCAACCCCCCGGGGCGAAGTAGCGGTTGAAACGCTGAAGGCAGGCGACCGTATTCTGACGCGCGACAACGGTATTCAAACCGTAAACTGGGTCGGTCAAAAGCGGCTTGATTTCATGGAACTGAAACAAGCGCCACAACTGCGGCCGATCGTCATTGCCGCCGGCGCACTTGGCGACGGGATGCCGGAACGGGACATGATGGTGTCGCCGACCCACCGTGTCCTGATCACGTCGCACAAGGCAGAACTCTATTTTGGCCAGTCTGAAATTCTCGTGCCCGCCAAGTATATGCTGGCATTAGAGGGGGTATCAGTCTCGGATCAGCCCTATGTCACCTATATCCACATGATGTGCGAAAATCACGAGATCGTACTCGCTGACGGCGCTTGGAGCGAGAGCTTCCAGCCCGGCGACCACACACTCAAGGGCTTTGACGAGGATCAGCGCGAAGAACTCTTTGCACTGTTCCCCGAGTTGGCAACTGAAGAGGGGCTTGCCGCCTATCGCGCGGCACGGCGGACGTTGGGCAAACGCGAAGCGGCCCTTTTGTTCAAGTCCTGACCCTCGTGCGCCGCCAGGCGTCCCAGTCTTCGGGCGTATCAAGATCAAACCGCGCGCGTGCATCCGGCAGTGCGACAAGATGCGTTGCCTTGGCGTGCTCTTGAACTAGCGTATCCGCACCTTTGTCGCCCGCAAGACCCGCAAAGGCAGGCCGCAGTGATGTATCAAACAAAATGGGGTGCCCCGGTTTTCCGTCAGCGGTCGTGCCCCGCCAGATCAAGGCATCAGGTGTCGCATCGCGGGCTTCCAAAACCGCCAAAAGATTTACAGTCTCAAGTGCCACCAGATCGCCCAGCATGACCAAAAAGGCCGGTGCATCTGGCAATTGCGCCACGCCACTGCGCAAACTGGCGGACAAGCCTTCGTGTGCATCGGCAATGATCAAAGCTGTTGCCTTGCTTTCGTCAATGATCGCCCGTCGGGCGATAGCATCGGGGGGGATGGTCACAAAAACCGGCTGACCTGTGGCCTGTGCCATTTCAATCTGGCGGCGCAGAAGCGGCAGGCCGTCGACATCTTCCAACAGTTTGTCACGCCCGTGCATCCGGCGGGAGCGGCCTGCTGCAAGGATCAGGATCGGGATGATGGCCATCTCGGGCACTCCTCATTGCTGAGTCATAGTTATCGCGCTGAAAAAAACGCTGACGGTTCGGAAAACGACAAAAGGTGTCGGTCGGCAGCTATCGCTTGCCCTTACCATTGCAGACGGTGGACCTGTCATCAAACGAAAGGTTCCGCCGATGCGCACCCATGCCCAAACTGTTGTCATC
>CAYZKE010000578.1:0-2318 GCA_964478505.1 uncultured Loktanella sp. | reverse complement strand
AGAAGGCCAAGACGACGAACCCGCTCATCCTGCTCGACGAGATCGACAAGATGGGTCAGGACTTCCGTGGTGATCCCGCATCCGCCATGCTTGAGGTGTTGGACCCTGAACAGAACAGCACATTCGTCGATCACTATCTGGAGGTCGAATATGACCTTTCGAACGTGATGTTCCTGACGACGGCGAACTCTTACAACATGCCGGGGCCGCTTTTGGACCGGATGGAGATCATTTCGCTCTCGGGTTACACCGAGGATGAAAAGGTGGAAATCGCCAAGCAACACCTGCTGCCCAAGGTCATGAAAAACCACGGTTTGAAGGCCAAGGAATTCTCGGTGTCTGATGACGCGTTGCTGGCGATGGTGCGGGTTTATACCCGTGAGGCCGGCGTGCGGAACATGGAACGTGAATTGGCGAAAGTGGCCCGCAAGGCCGTGACCAAGATCGTCAAGAAAGAAGCAGACGTGATTGAAGTCACAGCCCAAAATCTGACTGACTTCCTTGGCGTCGAAAAGCACCGCTTTGGCCTTGCCGAGGAAAGCGATCAGGTTGGTGTTGTTACCGGTCTGGCATGGACCTCTGTGGGTGGCGAGCTTCTCAACATCGAAGCGCTGCGCCTGCCGGGCAAAGGCCGGATGAAAACAACCGGTAAGCTGGGCGATGTAATGAAGGAATCGATTGATGCGGCCTCATCCTACGTGCGCTCGATTGCGCCCGAGATCGGGGTGAAGCCGCCAAAGTTCGATACCATCGACATTCACGTCCACGTACCGGACGGCGCGACACCGAAAGACGGGCCAAGTGCGGGTCTGGCGATGGTGACATCCATCGTGTCGGTCCTGACGGGTATTCCGGTGCGCAAGGATATCGCCATGACCGGCGAGGTGTCTTTGCGCGGCAACGCGATGCCGATTGGCGGTTTGAAGGAAAAACTGCTGGCGGCGCTGCGTGGGGGTATCACCACAGTGCTGATCCCGCAGGACAACGCCAAGGACCTGCCGGAAATCCCGGATAACGTAAAAGAGGGGCTGACGATCATTCCCGTCACCCATGTATCCGAGGTGCTGGAACATGCATTGGTCCGCAAGCCCGAGGCGATCGAGTGGGACGAGGCCGCCGAAGAGGCCGCCGCCGCCGCGCTCAAGGCACAAGGTGGCGGTGAAGTGGCGCGCGCGCACTAACTGCGGACTGATTTGATGAAAGAATAAGGCGCCCTTGCTTGCGGGGGCGCCTTTTACATGTGCTATCCGCTTGACGTTGCTGGCCGCAACAGACGTAATGCCTGCAACACATAAAAGGGACGAATTTTCATGGCACGTAAGCCGACAGAAGCGCCGGAAACCGCAAAGACCGAGGACGGAACGCTGAAAAAGCCGGAACTGCTTGATGCGGTCGTGGCGCGCACCAACCTCAAGAAGCGGGATGTCAAACCTGCCGTCGAAGCAGCCCTTGCTGTCTTGGGGGAAGCGCTGCGCGGGGGCGCGGTTGTGAATCTGCCGCCTTTGGGCAAGCTGCGGGTGGTCAAGACAAAACCGCTTGATGGCGGTGCTGCGGTTGTCACCTTGAAATTGCGCACGCCCAAGGATGCCACGGTTGCCGCCAAGGCCGTTTCTGACGACGCCTGATGCAGGCAAGCAATGCGGTATCCTGAACTCTATATCCTGCGCCACGGCGAAACGATGTGGAACGCCGAAAACCGGATGCAGGGTGAGCTGAACTCGCCGCTGACGGACAAAGGGCTGCGCCATGCCGCAAAGCAGGGTGAAATCCTTGCGGCGCGCGATCTGACGGGTTTTGTGTTCCTCACCAGTCCGCAGGGCCGTGCCTTCCAGACTGCGGGAATCGCCTTGGCAGCGGTGGCCGATCATATCCGCACCGATGATCGTCTGCGTGAAATCGGGGTCGGGGATTGGTCTGGTCGTCTGCGCCATGAACTGCCCATGCCAAAGGGCAAAGACCCCTTCATGGCGCAATACGAGATCGCTCCGAACGGCGAAGGCTTTGCGCGCCTCAAGCAGCGATGCCGTGATTTTCTGGCGGATTTGCGCGGGCCGGCGGTGCTTGTAACGCATGGGATTACCAGCAGCATGATCCGTGGTCTGGTCGTGGGCGAAAAGGCCCATGCGCAACGCAATAGCCATGGCGGGCAGGGCTGTGTTTACCACCTGAAAGATGGTGAACAATTCCTCTTGGAATAGGCTTGCACAACCCTGAACACTCGTCTAAATGATGCCGCATCGGGTGATTAGCTCAGTTGGTAGAGCGCTTCCTTTACACGGAAGATGTCGGGAGTTCGAGCCTCTCATCACCCACCATTC
>CAYZKE010000577.1:0-2321 GCA_964478505.1 uncultured Loktanella sp. | reverse complement strand
AGCGCGCCCAACCTTCGAAGGTGTCATTGATGATGCTGTCGAAGCTTGAGCATGTTTGGAATGCACTCCGATTTTGAAAGGAGGAAATGAATTGGGTGCCCGCTTTCTGCTATGAGAAAGCGCGAGCCGAAGCGGCGGTGACCTGCTGCACATTGGCAGGGTGACGGAGCCCGTGGGAAACGGGGCGTGAGGCGAAGTCGTTACGCCAAGATGCGTCTCTAGGCTGAGTACTGGAAGGTTGAGGAACACGAACCGATTAAACCGTGTCTATGGGCTGAAATGTCGCCACCACCTACACGACTTAACAGGTGGTATACGAACTGGGCCAGATGAAACGTATGCATCTGATCCCGAATGCAGGCTGTACATGTAAGCCAGCCTGCTGGGTGCCACGGTCAGAATATAGCCAAACCGTGGCGTTCGTATCGACTTGCGGAAAGCAAGGGAAAAGACTGCGATCGGCAACCTCACCAGTACGTTTGAGTCCGGCATGTGGACTGGGGAAGGTCTATCGAGATGTTAAGGGAGTGTGGCCCCGATGATCGATAGGCTGGCGGAGTTCTCGTAGTAGTCTGAGGCAGGGAAAACCTGCCACACGGCGAAGGGGAACAGTTTGAGTGGCTTGCTCGGCAGATTAGTTGCCGGTAGAGAGGTGAAGACCTTTGATAATCAGCGAAATGCAAAGCAAGCTGGCCACATGGTCCTCGGCGGATAAAGAACGCAGGTTCGATCGTCTTCTGAGGATGATTGCCAACCGGTCTTGGTTGCAAGAGGCCGCTCGAGTGACCCTGGCGTCGAGTGGCGCAAAGACACCGGGCATCGACGGTATCGACAAGCAGGCAATGGAACAGGATCTCCAGTATCAACTGGACATGATTCGTGCCGAGTTGCTGGCAGGTGGCTATCAGCCACAGCCTGCGCGACGAGTCTATATCCCGAAGGCCAACGGCAAACAACGACCATTGGGTATTCCGACCCTGAAGGACCGTATTGTCCAGCGCGCCATGCTGATGGCCATGGAGCCGATCTGGGAAAGCGACTTCCATCGCCTGTCCTATGGCTTCCGGCCGGAACGCAGCGTGCACCATGCCGTTCGTACCGTGAAGTTGCAGCTTCAGGATGGCACGGATACGACGAGGGGCCGCTGGATCATCGAAGGTGATCTGGCAACCTACTTCGACACCGTTCATCATCGGTTGCTTCTGCGATGCGTGCGACGACGGGTGCAGGACGGACGGTTTGTCGATCTACTCTGGCGAATCCTGAAGGCGGGCCACATCGATCGTGGTCTGTTTACGGCGTCCAGCGAGGGTGTTCCGCAAGGCGGCGTGCTGTCGCCGCTCCTGTCCAACATCATGCTTCACGAGTTTGATGCGTGGCTGGAGGCGAAATACCTGAACCGGAAAGCCCGCAAGGATCGCTGGGCATGGAACTTCGGCATTAAGCAGGGACGCCCCATAACGGTTCGAGAGAACCGGCAATGGAAACCTGCGATTGCCTATTGTCGCTATGCTGATGACTTCGTCGTCATCGTCAAAGGGACGAAGGTCCATGCCGAGGAAATCCGCGAGGAATGCCGGGCCTTTCTGGAAGACCGCCTGAAGCTGACGTTGAATATGGAAAAGACCCATATCACCCACGTCGACGACGGGTTCGTCTTTCTGGGGCATCGGATCATTCGCAAGCGAGGGTCGAGCGGGCACATGTCCGTTGTCACGACGATACCCAAGGAAAAGGCCAAGGCGTTTGTTCGCAAACTGACCGAGACCCTTTCCGGCAATCATGATGTTGGCAAGGTCGACATGGTGGACCGCCTGAACCGCCAGTTGGCGGGATGGGCGGCCTTCTACAAGTTCACCGACTTCACAGCACGCACCTTCCGGCGCATCGACCATGTCGTGTTCTGGAAACTGGCGCACTGGCTGGCGCGAAAATATCGGTCACGCATCAAGCCCTTGATGCGGAGTTGGTATCGAGCGCCGGAAGCGGGCAAGGCAAAAACCTGGCTCGTCTACGGACGAAGTGAACGCGGAAACCGTGTCGGAAAGGCTCTGCGCCGAATGGTATCGAGTCCCAAGGCGCAGTTCCGATGGCGGAACCCGGAGATCAATCCATACATCTTCCGGAGCGAAACTCGCAGCACCGTCACCTCAAACTATCACGATGTTGCTATGGCCATGGGCCAAGATTGAATAGAGAGCCGTATGCGCTGAAAGGTGCACGTACGGTTCGGGGAGGAGAAGCGCAGCAGCGCTTCTTACTCCACTCGCAACCCGGGCAGGATTTGTGTATGTGGCCTTCATTATCGATGTCTATGCCCG
>CAYZKE010000576.1:0-2330 GCA_964478505.1 uncultured Loktanella sp. | reverse complement strand
AACCCTTGGGGGAAATCTGAGCGTTTAAAGTCCATGTCAGTCCTTTCGCGGGGCAGGGCCGGTCGATGTTCCGACCACCAGTTCCGCTTCAAGCAGTTTGGTTTGGGGTGGAAGCAGCGGGTTCTCGATGGCGTCCAAGAGCATCTGGGCAAGTTGACGTCCGGCTTCGCGCACAGAGGACCGTGTGGCGGTAAAGATCGGGGTATCGCCGCCGTTCCTGAGGTAGGACAGAACGTCATCATGGCTGATGACCGAGACATCTTTACCCATGACCAGTCCCTTTTCCTCGATCGCGCGGCGCACGCCCAAGGCGCTGATCATCGACGAACAAATGAACGCTGTGGGCGCGTCGTCCAATGCGAGCATCTCGCGCGCGCTCAGATAGCCGAAATCTTCGGTCATTTCCCCCGAGCGCATCAACCGTGGATCGGGTGCCACACAATGTTCGCTTAGCGATGCGATATAGCCGTTGCGCCGCCGATGGGCGAAATCCATGAATTCCAGACCGTTCACCAACCCGATCCGGCGATGCCCAAGGTCAAACAAAAAATCTGCGGCGCGTTTGAACGCACTTTGGTTGTTCATGTCCAGCCAAGCATAGGGCGTTTCGTTGACCGAGGCACGACCATGCACCGCAAAGGGCAGGCCGAGTTTGTGCAATAGGGGAATCCGCGGGTCGTCCATCACAGGACCGTGCACAATCACACCATCAACCGCGCGCCGCGATTTGAGGCCCTGATAAATCCGCCGCTCGTCTTCGTCGGCAACAATCGACAGGATCATCTCGTATCCATTGCGCGAATAGGTCTCGCCCGCGCCTGCGATGAAGTCGCCAAAGACCGGGTTTACCATTTCGTGTTTGCTGGAAAGGGGGATTACATGGCCGATGGCCAGCGCTTTGCCGGTGGCCAACCCTTTGGCGCGGGTCGATGGGCTATAGTTGAAGGTTCGGGCAGCCTCTTCCACCCTGCGACGGGTGGCTGTGCTGACTTCGGGATAGCCGTTCAAAGCCCGGCTCACGGTGGTTTGGCTGAGCCCCAAATTTTGAGAAAGTTCTTTTAAATTCATGGGGTCAGGCGATATTCCAAAGCGCTTTCAAGCATCAAGTTGACGTTGCCGCGAACGTTCAAAATCACGCGGATTGCCTTTTGAGTAGCATGAATTCTAGGGAATCCAAGGTAATTTTTAGCGCTAACAGTGCTGTATTGACAGACGCCCAAACTTGGCTGACTGTGGGAAAATCCAAAGCGCTTTGGAATTCTGATTCCTGAGGGTTGAAAGGAATGATCGCACGCAAGTGCAAAAAGTACGCGTCCTTCGCGGCGCGATTGGGAGGAAATTCTATGATTACGAAACTGTATGCCAGCGTGGCAGCGGTTGCTCTGACTGCGAGTGCAGCATCGGCGGCTGGCCATCTTGCGTTTACGCCGGGTGAGGGTGATTTCAGCTGGGACTCTTACAATGAGTGGGCGGCAAATGCGCCGGACCTGACCGGTCAGGACGTCACCGTCTTTGGCCCATGGTTGTCCCCAGAGGATGACATTTTCCGTTCGATGATTGCTTACTTCACAGAAGCAACAGGCGCGAATGTGACTTACACCGGCTCTGACGGCTTTGAGCAGCAGATCGTGATCGACTCCGAGGCAGGCAGCCCGCCAAACATCGCTGTTTTCCCGCAGCCGGGTCTTGCTGCCAGCATGGCGTCTCAGGGTCTTTTGGATCCGCTTGGTCCGGACATGGCATCTTGGGTGGCTGATAACTATGCCGCTGGCCAGTCCTGGGTTGATCTGGGCACCTATGCTGATGCAACCGGTGCTGACCAGTTCTATGGCTTCTTCTACAACGTGAACGTCAAGTCGCTGGTATGGTATGTGCCAGAGAACTTTGAAGATGCGGGTTACGAGATTCCAGAAACAATGGAAGATCTGATCGCATTGTCCGAGCAGATCATCGAAGACGGTGGCACACCTTGGTGTATCGGTCTGGGTTCCGGCCCTGCAACAGGTTGGCCTGCAACCGACTGGGTTGAAGACATCATGCTGCGCACACAGACGCCCGAGGACTATGACGCATGGGTCACCAATGATCTGCCGTTCAACGATCCAAAAGTGATCGAAGCCATCGAAACATTCGGCATGTTTGCCAAGAATGACGCCATGGTTGCCGGTGGGTCCGCAGCAGTTGGCTCGACCGACTTCCGCGACAGCCCTGCTGGTCTGTTCTCGTCACCACCGCAGTGCTACATGCACAAGCAAGCGTCGTTTATCCCGGCCTTCATGCCAGAGGACGTTGTGATCGGTGAAGATGCAGACTTCTTCTACTTCCCGTCC
>CAYZKE010000575.1:0-2330 GCA_964478505.1 uncultured Loktanella sp. | reverse complement strand
TCCAACATAGCCGACCCCATCTTGCCGCAGCCCAACAACACAAGCCCGCGTTTCGCAACATCAGTCATATTCATTGATGCACCTCTCGAATAACTATCAATAGGTTAGCCAAGCCGAAGGGCAGTTGGAAGATGCCTTCTGCGAATAAGAGCGGTGACGACGGGCGCCCTTGATGGGTATGCCTGTGCTCTGTGTCAGGTGCGAGGGGCACTTGCCGCGCTCGCGCAAGGTATCTCAACAACGCCAAGACGACCGATCACACAAAAAAGCCCCGCCGTGCTCAGCCTAAATAGCTGAAACCACGGCGGGGCTGCTGTCTTGCGTGCGGGGTCGCTTACATCAGGTTCTGTACGTTGATACCAAATGTGACCGCACCAATCACTTCACCGGTTTCAGGATCTGTGATCGACATTGAACCCTGCGACTGGTAAAAACCAGTACTGTCGTCGAACTCGACTTCGCTGATGTGCAAAGCATCTGCACCGACTGAGTAGGTTTCCTGCCATTTCGCTTCGTCGCCCTGCCAGTAGTCAGAGGTCACAACGCTTTGCGCCACGTTTAGCCCTTTGTTATCCATCACGAAGACCTCCGTGACAAACCCCGCGGTCGCATCTTGCTGGTCAAGCAGCCAAGCTGAGACCGGTGATGTGAGCAATTTTTCCACAAGTGGGCCATTGCCAGCGCTGGCTTCGGCGCGCCATTGCTGGTCAAGTGCGAGGATATCGTCCTCTGACAAACCGTCATGTTGCGCGTTTTGCGCCTTGATCGCAGCAATCAAGTCCGGATTTGTCAGCCAGTTGCTCAGCTCTTCACGGGCATATGCCTCAAGCGGGACGCGGTAGACACCGTCCTGCCCCGGCGTCGCGATCAGATAGAGCGTGATTGTATTGTTCATCGCAACCGAAAGCCTGCTGGCCAAGTCGGCGGCGGCAGCGACATCTTCGGCGGGAGGTGTCTGGCCAGCCAGAGCCGCATCGAAAATACCGCGCTGGTTTTGCCAGATCTCGAAGGTGCTGTCGAGGCTGGCACGGACCGCATCATTGGGCGGAGGGTTGATGCCTGCGGCGGGGAAACCGTCACGCAAAGCAATCAGGGTCTGCTGGAACTGATCGACAGATGTTGCCAGCTCCTGCTGCGCATCAGCGGAGGCGGAATCGGTCGCAAGTTCACACATTGCACGGGTCATGCGATAGGCAAGTGCGCGCTGTCTGACAGCAAAGTTCAACACGGTCGCATCGCTTTGCAACAGCTGCGTCGGGTCGGTGTATTGTCCCGCCACAACGGCAGCCAACTGCTCGGTCAGCTCGAACAAGTCCGCAAAGCCTGCTTTGATCGTCGCGGCATCTTCACCTGTCCCTGCACCGGACGCCAGGTTTTGCGCCGCCGCGTTCAACGGACCCCAGGACTGTGCAGTCGTGGTCAAAGCGTTCAGCGTGCGCCCACTTCCTTCGGCACCCGGCATGCCAAGAGCGGCGCTCCCGTTTATCAAACCATCAATGATCTTATCAAAGTCGGCACGCACAGAGGCCAGTTGGGTCTGGGCACTCTCGGCGCCGATCCCGGCGTCTACTCGGCAACTGGCCGATGCCATCGCCTCGGTCAGTGACCGCAAGCTAGCAGAGCGATTAACCCGCGCCTTGCCACCGTTATAAAGTGACGGGTCAATGCGCTGCGCCTCAGCAGGCTCTGCGCTGATAAAGACCGCGGAAGGGCCGGCCATAACTGCAAACGCGACCAGCGCGATTTTTGAAACGCCGCGCATCTTTAATGCAGAGCTCTTGATTTGGCGGAGGTTTATTTTGTCTTTGATTTGCATTGCATGGTTCCTACCTTATATAATCCACTTATTGATTTAAATCAACAAGTTAGCGAGCGAATAAATCGCGGCTCGCTGCACAAAATTTGATCTACCACCGTATTGGAGACCCTGACTTTCAGATGATGGTTGATCGCGCGGTCACGGCCGGAAGTGTTGCGCGGGCATGGCGCACCTTCGCGACGGTTGATGGGCGACTTTTCGACGTTTTCAAACCAGCGAAGCCCCGCAATGCGTGACGTAGCTGCATGAGACCGGGACGACGCTGGAAAGCGACCACAGAAAAATGCGTGCACCGCTGCGGAGATTTCAAGAGCGGTCTTGCGTACATGTGTCAATACTTCATCTCCCTAGGTTCGGGGCGGCTACCAAGGACCCTGTCAAGATCCGTCCACAGGCAGGCCGCGCATCAATTCCGGTCACTACTCGCTGCTTCTCACTTTGCGATACAAACCAGAGTATTTAGCTATAATTGTGTCCAGTTCGTGGTTGTTTTCGAAACTTTTTGAGGCAG
>CAYZKE010000574.1:0-2340 GCA_964478505.1 uncultured Loktanella sp. | reverse complement strand
GGTCTGCCGGGGCGTTTGCCATTTGATTTGTAGCCCATCTTCTCAGAATTTGTCCGAACCGGGTATTTGGGCGGTGACGCGTCCTGCATCTCTTTGATGTGTTCCAGAACCGCACCCAAGCGCTTGTTATCAGTGATGGCGGCATGCGTGACGCGTTGATCCATATCGAAGATCTTGTAGGGCAGGGAGCGGCCTTTTGAGCGCACCTCGAACCGGCCATCAACAAATGCATAAGTGTCGACGTATTTACCTACCAGACCGCGTGTCACATCGCTTTCTTCCAGCATGATCCGTTTGCGATCATAGGAAAACGTCAGTTGCTTGCCGACATAGCGTGTATCGCGCCAGCACAGCACTTCATCAAGCCGATCCGGCTCGACGTTGAGCGCACGATGCAGATTGTCAGGCTTGGCTGGTGCTTTGGCGAATTGCGCGTTGAAACGTTCTTTGAAGCCTTGCAGATAGGCGTTTCCAGCCTCCATGTCCGAGATGCTTGCCAGCCGCAATTCCTTCACCAGCCGATCTTGCAACGTCCGGTTTGCGCGTTCGACGCGGCCCTTGGCCTGAGAGCTGTTCGCGCAGAGAATCTCAACGTTCAACTGACTCAAGGCGCGCCCAAACTGGGTCATACCCGCACCGCCCTTGGCGTCTTCCTTCGCCACACGGAACACCGTGTGTTTGTCGCTGTAGAATGCGACGGGACGTCCGTGTGCGATCAGATAGCTCTCCAGAGCTTCGAAGTAACTGAATGTGCTTTCCGACTTCACGAACCGCAGTTCCATCAAGGTACTGGTGGCGTCATCAATGAAGACGAGGAGGGTGCAGGGATTGCCCCGATCCTCAAACCATCGGTGATCCGAGCCGTCGATCTGGATCAGCTCACCGAAACATTCCCGGCGTAGGCGCGGCTGGTGGAACTGGCGGCGCTGCTTACGTGACAGCCAAATGCCCTCGTCCTGCATCCATTTACGCAACGTCTCTCGGGAAACCTTAAACCCGTGATGTTGGGCCAGCATCTCTGCCGCCAGTGTCGGCCCGAAATCCGGATACTGTTCCTTGATCAGGCTCAGCGCATAGTCGCGTTTGGCTTTGTGGATCTGATTATTTGGAATTTTGCCGCGCGCTTTGTGCCGGATCGCGGCTGCGCCATCCTGACGGTATCGCTTCAGCAATCTGAAAATCTGTCGACGCGTCAGGTCCAGCATGTTCGCCGCGTTGTCGACGCTCAACCGACCATCATCGACCTGCGCCAAAACCTCCACACGGTTCAACTCGCGCTCGCTCATCATCACCCATCCCATGTCCAAACTCCCGTTGCTCGTTTGAACAAGAGAGTGACATTCCTGAATTGCACAGGGGTGACATTATCGCTTTGCGGCTACAATACAATGACGCATAATGAAGATTATGTTAAGTTGGCTAATCGGAAAGCTGCGCAGGCACATCCATATTCTGATGTAGTATACGCACAATCAGGATGCCGCCGTCTTCAATGACATAAATAATCAGATGCTTTTCGTAGTGATGAATGCGGACAGGCGGTCGAAAATCGCGGCGCTCTTCTGCCATTTCCGGTATCTCGGCCAGCATTTCGAATTTCTCGTTTAAACCGTGGAGATATCGCCGCCGCTGATCACTGCCCCACGTATCTTGGGTGTATCTGGCCATGCTGCGGATATCAGAATTTGCGGCCTGACTGACCGTGAAGTTAGGCACTATTCGTTGTCCATTTCCTGTTGCAAGGCATCCATGCTGAACCCTTCGGCCACCCCGCTGTTCAGACCCTCGGTGATAGCCCTCTGCAAAGCTTGGTGCTTCGTCTCATGCTCCTCGAGTGATCTCAGCCCTGCCCTGACAACTTCGCTCGCGGAACCAAACCGACCAGACTCAACCTGCGCTTCGATGAAGCCCGTAAAGTGATCTCCAAGGGAAACGCTTGTTGTCTTTGCCATGATTACTCCTTTCATCAAAACCCTGAATTACCAATATATACCAAAATGCAGTATCAGTCAAAATCTAACCTCTGTTCCTACCCCAATCATTGGGTAGCTCGTCCACCCTGCCCCGTCAGCGAGGAACCTGTGAAATTGTCTGTTCTTCGGAGCCATCTTCGCTGACGCCGTCTTGGAATGAGCATAGCGCAATGTTCCCCCTTAGCGTGGTTCTACGAAGAAACCTTCCGATGGGGCCTCATAGACTAACGTGTTCGGACGATTGCCTTGCCCAACCAAAAACGCATCATCAACCGTGTTTTCAACTGAAGTGGTCCCAGAGAACTGGACAGTTGGCTAGGGTCAGGACCCATTGATTTCCGTCAGTTGGCATGATTCATCGGTCGAA
>CAYZKE010000573.1:765-2359 GCA_964478505.1 uncultured Loktanella sp. | reverse complement strand
TCCGAAGGCCAGCAGGCCACCCATCAGATTGTCACGCATTGCAGGCGGCTCAGGAGGCTGTGTCGGGCAGCACCTGCGCCGGATAGCCATTGGCCGTCACCGCGCCGATGATGCTTTCGATGGAAGTCTCGGCGTCATCGTAGGTCACGCTGTAAACACCCTGCCCGTATTCGGGGCCGTCCTCGAATGCGGCGATCTCGACCGACGGAACACCGCGCATCGAGCTGGCGACGATGAATGAACAGGACGGGCATGTCAGTTCGCTGACGGCGATCTCGACCTGGCGCTCTTCAGCGAGGGCCGGAGTCGAGAGTGCGGCGATGGTCAGGGCGGATAGTAGAAGATGCTTCATGGTCTTGGTCCTCGTTCAGAATTTCAGGATGAAGGGGGTGATGTAGGGAAAGATCATGGCAACAGCGACAATCGCGGAAGCGGCCCAGAGGGTTGCGCGCATGATGCGGCGGTCGATGGGGCGGGCGCAGGTGCCATCGGCACAGGCCTCGGCATCTACAGGCTTGTAAGCCTTGTAGAAGCCGTATCCCAAAAACGCGGCGCTCAGCGCGAAGGTGTACCATTTGTAGGCATAGAGCGCTCCGAGCTGCGCGATGAACACGCCTGTCACGCCAAAGCTGACCAGCACCAATGGAAGGATGCAGCAAGAAGTCATCGCCAGCGCACCGAGGACGCCGAGGCCGGTCACGCCCCATCCCTTGGTGGTTTCGTCGCCAATTTTCTGCGACCGAGATTGCGGAAGTTCCGCCAAATTTTGTTCCATCGAATCTTCCTTGAACAGATGTTTCCACCGTTCTAAGGTCTGTAGTTGATACAGGCTCAAGGGGTTTTTTTGCGAAATGAGTAACACAAGCGTGAGATCAATTCGGCGGGGTGATTTGGCACGAGCGACGGGCTGCAACCTGGAAACCATTCGCTACTACGAGAAAATCGGGATCATGCCGGACCCGCCGCGCAGTACGAAGGGTTACCGAAGCTACGACAATGCCCACGTCAAGCGGCTGAAATTCGTCATGCGGTCCCGCGATCTAGGCTTTTCTCTCGAAGAGGTTCGCGGGCTGCTTGGGCTGGTCGATGACCGATCCCGGACATGCGCCGATGTGCAGTTGATCGCTGAAGATCATCTGACAGACGTTCAGGCCAAGATTGCCGATCTGCAGCGTATCGAGCGCGTCCTGTCGGACACTGTTGCGCGATGCACCGGTGATGCTGCCCCAGAATGCGCGGTGATCGATGCGTTGCTTGATGCTTAGTCCAGCTTGAAGAAGGGGGGCAACGGACCTTCTTGAATGGCGTAGCGAAAGCCCGAAAAGCCCTACATGTTTCCTATTCAAGTCGAGCGCAGCGAAGGTCCCGTTTCTGACTTTAATGTTGAGGTTGGCTCCAATATTAGTCCGCGAATACCCGTCTTGCTGACGCCAGCTTTATCCAATCTCTGCCTCCAAAGGCGGCGAGTGCAAGATAGATGACCTCAGTATCCATGTCCGGTTTGAATACGATGGTCAGTCGGTGACTGGTGCCGCCGTGGCGCACGAGCCATCTATCCAGTTTGCCGTTCAGCCTGACACCTGAATTTGGATTT
>CAYZKE010000573.1:0-755 GCA_964478505.1 uncultured Loktanella sp. | reverse complement strand
CCTTCCCATAGCAGCCGTTGGCGCAACCGCAGCGAAAGGGCACTTTGTCCCGCATCCTACCAGTTCGCGCACGGCGCAGCGAAGGTCCGGTCTACAACTTCTCCGCCACTCCATGGCTCTAAGGCTAGTCAGCGAACACCTGTCTCGCTGACGCCAGTCGCATCCAATCCCGGCCGCCGAACGCGACAAGAGCGAGATATATCTGTGCGGCGTCTACATCCGGTTTGAATACGATGGTCAGTCGCTGACCGGCGCCGCCATGGCGCACGAGCCATCCATCCAGTTTTCCGTTCAGCCGGACGCCTGAATTTGGATTTGAGGCAATCGCTTCTAAGAGCGCGTCTACTTCATCCAGGCGACGGCTCGCGGCTGCAACGTCACCGTCGGTCACCTCGACAATATGATCAACGATACCGATAAGGTCACGTTCGAAGAACGGATGCCTGATAAATCGCATCAGGTCTTTTTGGCCATCGCGGCAAGATGGGCCCGTGCGCCTTTAGTGACGTCGGCGGCATCGCCGACGGGTTCCCATTGATCGAGAGGCAGAGACAGACGGCGCTCCAATTCTGCTTCGAGCAGAGACCGTTCACGATCTCGCTCTGCCTTGGCCTTCGCCAATTCACCCGAAACAGCCGCGCTCATATTTGGGTACTCTCCAGCTTCGACCAGTTCCTTGGCAAATGTGTAGGCCGTGTCGGTGAAACTGACGGATTGCTTTTGAACGCTCATTGCGGACTCCTTGGTGCTCCAAC
>CAYZKE010000572.1:0-2364 GCA_964478505.1 uncultured Loktanella sp. | reverse complement strand
ATAATTTCAATATCACGGATGACGATATCAGGCGGGCGCGCCGCGCCTATTTCGCCAATATCTCCTATCTGGACGACAAGATCGGAGAGATACTGCAAACGCTTCAGGACACGCGGCAGGAAGCAACAATTATCTTTGTTTCTGACCACGGCGATATGCTGGGCGAACGGGGGCTGTGGTTCAAAATGTCCTTCTTTGAAGGGTCTGCACGGGTACCCTTGATGATCGCGAGCCCTGATATGGCACCGGGCCTGAACACCACCCCTGTCAGCACGATCGACGTGACACCGACGCTATGTGCACTGGCAAGCGTCGATATGTCTGAAGTCGCCCCTTGGACCACTGGCGAAAGCCTTGTGCCCCTCGGTCAAGGTGGTACCCGCGACGCGCCTGTCGCCATGGAATACGCAGCCGAAGGCAGCGAAGCGCCCTTGGTCTGCCTGCGCTATGGCAAATGGAAATACACCCGCTGCGCGCTGGACCCTGATCAGTTGTTTGATCTGGAGGCCGATCCGCATGAACTGGTGAACCTCGCAGACGTCCCGGCCCATCAGGGCACGCTTGCACAACTGCGCGCCAAATCCGAAACGCGCTGGGATCTTGCCACATTCGATGCAGCCGTGCGCCAATCCCAAGCCTGCCGCTGGGTAGTGTATGAAGCATTGCGCAACGGCAATTATTATCCATGGGACTACCAGCCGCTGCAAAAAGCCTCCGAACGCTACATGCGCAATCATATGGACCTCAATGTGCTCGAAGAGAGCCAGCGCTTCCCGCGTGGTGAATAACCGCGTCTTTCCATGTCCCTTCAAACTTCCGCCGGAGGCTTCTGCCCTATGCGCCACTCTCCCAACACCCGCTCATCATGCGCTTGCGCGCATTCTTCGCCACGCGACGCGCGCCGTCAGGCGCAAGGAGCGCGCTGATGCAAGCTGATTATGTTATCGTCGGCGCGGGCTCTGCAGGCTGCGCCATCGCCTACCGTCTTGCCGAGGCGGGCAAACAGGTCCTCATCATCGAATATGGCGGCTCCGATGCCGGGCCGTTCATCCAGATGCCGGCGGCACTCTCTTATCCGATGAACATGTCGCGTTATGACTGGGGTATGAAATCTGAGCCCGAACCACACTTGGGCGGGCGGCAGTTGGTAACACCGCGCGGCAAGGTGATCGGCGGATCGTCCTCGATCAATGGCATGATCTATGTGCGCGGCCATGCCTGCGATTATGAATACTGGGCGGAAAGCGGTGCGCACGGCTGGTCCTATGCCGATGTGCTGCCCTACTTCAAACGGATGGAGCATTGGCACGATGGTGGCCATGGCGGTGATCCGGAATGGCGCGGCAAGGATGGCCCGCTGCATGTCACGCGCGGCCCGCGCAAGAACCCCCTTACACGCGCTTTTGTCGAGGCGGGCCGCCAGGCGGGCTATCCTGTCACCGATGACTATAACGGCGAGCAACAGGAAGGGTTCGGACCGTTTGACGCCACAATCTACAAGGGCAAACGCTGGTCGGCGGCAACGGCCTACCTGCGCCCTGCGCTCAAGCGCCCCAACTGCAACATCACCCATGCGCTGGCGCGGCGCATTGTGATCGAGAACGGCCGCGCCGTCGGGGTTGAAGTCAGCCGTGGCAAGAAGATCGAGGTGATCAAAGCCAACAAAGAGGTCATCATCGCGGCCTCGTCACTGAATTCACCCAAACTCCTGATGCTTTCGGGCATTGGCCCCGCCGCACATCTGGCGGAACACGGGATTGAGGTCGTCGCCGACCGCCCCGGTGTCGGCCAGAACCTGCAGGACCATCTGGAACTCTACATCCAGCAGGCCGCGACAAAACCGGTCTCGCTTTTCGCGCATTGGAATATCCGCGGCAAAGCCAGAATCGGGCTGGAGTGGCTTTTGTGGAAAACCGGCCTTGGCAGCTCAAACCAGTTCGAGAGCGCAGGCTTTATCCGGTCCAAAGCAGGTGTCAAATACCCCGATATCCAATACCACTTCCTGCCGATTGCTGTCAGCTATGATGGCAAGATTGCCCCGGAAGGCCATGGATTTCAGGCGCATGTCGGCCCGATGCGGTCACAATCGCGCGGGCAGGTCACCTTGCGGTCGGCGGACCCGAATGATCACCCGAAAATCGAATTCAACTACATGTCCCACCCGCAGGACTGGGAGGATTTCCGCACGTGCATCCGCCTGACCCGCGAGATTTTTGCGCAACCGGCATTCGATGAATTCCGTGGCCATGAAATCCAGCCGGGTGATGCGGCCCAAACAGATGAAGAGCTTGACGCCGTGATCCGCGAGCATGCCGAAAGCGCCTATCATCCCTGCGGCACCTGCAAGATGGGCGATGTAAACGA
>CAYZKE010000571.1:446-2366 GCA_964478505.1 uncultured Loktanella sp. | reverse complement strand
AGCAGTTGACTGTTAATCAATTGGTCGTAGGTTCGATCCCTACCGTCGGAGCCAAAAACCCATTTTATCAACGGTTTATGGCAAGTCATCCGCATAGAACTTGACTGGATGTTGAGCTTGTCACCGGATTTGTAACTCAATAGGAAAATTGCAGGCAGCATAAGTTGGGGTTGCTATTGGTGTCGAGCACAAGTCGAACATATCTCTATCTAGGGCATGCAGTATGAAGCAAGCGTGCTCGACCTAAAGCTTGCTGCGAGGGTTAGCTGACCCTCGTGGAATGTGCATCGAATGGCAATCAAAGCCCATTCTGCACATAATGATTTCGTGTAGTGTTCGCTAGCGGCACGAAAAATGCGACATAAACGGAAACTCCACGCAGCCGCACAGCGGAGGAACCGGCCATTCATGCTACCCGCAGTATCGGTCAGTGGTAGAACCTATTGATTGCGGATAAAGTGTGTATTCGCCGCGTCTATCCGAAATGCTAATTTGCTAGGTACTAGGCGAAATTTCATAGTCAGTTCGTTCTGAGCAGGCATCTTGCTTTGCCCACAACCCTTGTACAATCTTACGGCGAGCGCCCGATACCCCCAATAGGAAATCGCAACAGCCATATCTATGACCGTTAAGGATCTCTCACCTCATTTGGTGTATTACCAGTCCATGATTTGAAGGCACGATGAAACGCGTACGTGTCCTGATAGGCCAAAAAATTCGCGATTTGCTTGATAGGAAGGTCGCTGTTGTGCAGGTATGTAAGCGCTATTGCCCGCCGTGTGTCGTTCAGGATGTTCTGAAACGATACCTCCGCCGCCTACAATTCGCGTAAAAGACCGGTTCGGCTTTTCGATAATCTTCCACATACATACGCAATCGAGGGATCACCGTCGCTAATCGCCTCTATCAAGCAAGCCCTGAGGCGGTCTGCGATTGGGGTGGATTTGGCTGATCTATCCGCCAGCGTGAATAAATCGATATTGAACGCCTCCCGCAAAGGAGCGTTTTCCGAAACAAACCTGCCCCTCATCCTTACCGGCATGGAAGTGGGGTCTGTCCTGACAGACATCCCCACAGGCCCTAAGATGCGGTTGAAACGGGCAAACCGTTCGAACCCTGACTGCAAGTCGGATGCACAAGAGAAGGCAAAAAAGACCGGCGACGCGCCTCAATTTGCCAGTCCGCGTCCGACAAAAACAACGAAGTCAGGTCGCTGACCGAGATGGACGATTGTGTTCCAAAGCGCGAAGAATTCCTTTTCCGTTATTAAGACACCATAGCAGGTCGCGATATGGTCGCGCAGGCCCGCTTTGGCCATTCAATCGACGGGATCGAAATCCAGCAACCTGCAAACAGCCCCGAACAGAACGGCGGTTGAAAAAGTAGCGTCTGGGGTGTTGGTCAAACTTGGGGCCTCATGATGATGTCATCTGCTCGGAAACATTGAACCAGCGCGAAAGTCGCCACAAGCGATATGGGACGATTTGCAAGATGATGGGCTCATCTGCAAGTTGCCGAGAGCCGTTTCGATCGCGCATCATGTTTATAGCATCAGGAGACAGACCATGAACATCACCGTCAACGGAACTGCACATAGCGTCAAATTGCCCGACAACACGCCGCTGCTTTGGGCAATGCCCGATGACCTCGCAAGCACGGGCGTCAAAGATGACTGCGGCATTGCGAAATGTGGCTACTGCCAGTCCGGCCAGATCATGCAGACCATGGATTTGTTGGCCGTCAATCCTGCTCCAACCGATGAAGACTTAGACGACGTGATGAGCAAAAATCTGTACCGCTGCGCAACTTACCCCCAAATCCGAGCGGCCATCCACGACGCCGCCGCAGTGATGCGGGAGGCGTGAGGATGAGCCGTCTTGGAAGATACACCCGTCGCGGGTTCCTGATCGCCTCCGTCGC
>CAYZKE010000571.1:0-429 GCA_964478505.1 uncultured Loktanella sp. | reverse complement strand
GGCAGGTGGTGTGGTGTTCGGCGTCCGTACCTATAGCGCCAATCTGGAAAATCCCCTTCTGGACGGGTTGGCTCCGGGTGAGGCTGCGTTGACGCCCTACGTAAAGATCAACGCGCAAGGCATCACCATTATCACGCCCCGCGCCGAGATGGGGCAAGGGATTCACACGATGCTCGCAGCACTTGTGGCCGAGGAATTGGACGTGGAGCTTGCGGATATCGCGGTCGATCACGCACGCCTCGCATTGCTCAAGCGTGGCATGGCGCAGCAGCGCCTGAGCATCCTCGGTGTCCCAGCCCGCGTAGCGCTCGGCGCGCAACTGCTCGAGCGCGATATAAGGGATATATTGCGTCACCTCGCTCTGCCCGGTCAGGACGGCGACGGTGCGGGTGTTCTCCTCGGGAACCACCTGCCAGGTGATCCGCTCCA
>CAYZKE010000570.1:1846-2366 GCA_964478505.1 uncultured Loktanella sp. | reverse complement strand
TAATTCTTGTATGGGCACACAACGGTGCGTGCAGCCATTTTTTCTTTTTTGTGCGCCGTGATAGGCAATCTACTGGATAACCATGACGTCTGCGCCCACACGTACCCTATCGTATAAATTGATCACGTCTTCGTTGAACATACGAATACAGCCCGAGGACGCTTGTGTTCCGATCGTCCATGGCTCTGACGTGCCATGGATCCGATAAAGCGTGTCGCGTCCGCCCTTAAACAGGTACAGTGCACGCGCACCCAATGGGTTATCAGCACCTGGTGCAATGCGCCAAGGCAGTTGCGGGGTTTCACGACGCATTGACGGAGTTGGATGCCAAGCAGGCCAATGCAACTTGCGGCCCACTCTGGCGCGTCCCGCCCAACCATATCCGGCGTCCCCAACAGCAACACCGTAGCGACGTGCCAGCCCATCTTCCTCAACCAAAAACAACAAACGGTCTGCGGCATTTACAACGATTGTGCCGGGCGGTTCGCGGTATGGAGATTGCACGATTACAGGGGCGAAC
>CAYZKE010000570.1:0-1817 GCA_964478505.1 uncultured Loktanella sp. | reverse complement strand
GGTGCGCGCTGCGTCGCCAGCCCGCCAGCACAGCCCGACAAAAGCGTTATCAGACCGACAGAACCTGCCGCCGAAAGCAGGTTCCGCCGTCCGATGGATGTTGTCTGATCAGAAATAGCGTCGTTCAACCTTGATCACTCCCACTGCAGGCGCATACCCACCGTGCCGCTGACCTTCGTGGTGTCGCCAAAGCTGTTCAGGCCTGTCGCAGCACCCACTTTGCCGTAGACGGAATAGCGGTCATCGCTCCAGTTGTAGGTGCCGCCAAGGGTGAGTTCGCCGGTGGTGTCGTCGGCTTCGCTGCGCAGGGTCGTACCTGATACATCGACGGTTGTTTCAGGCGAGAATTCCTTGGTCACATGCGCGCCCACGGTCAAATCGCGGCGGCTGGTGGTGCCGTCTTCCGCTTCCCATGACGTCGCTTGCGTCACTTCAACACCGGCGCGCAGCTTGATGCTTTCGGCTTCAAAAGACACATCCACACCTTGTTCGTCGGTAAACCCGTCCTCTGTCGCGGTGGCATAGGACAACTGCACCTGCGGCGTGACAGTGATGGTGTCGTCAAACGGGATCTCTTTGCCGACCTCAAGCGCGAAGGAATAGCCCGTCAGGCGTTCGCCATCAACAAACTGGCCGATGCCGCTCGCGCTCATGTCGGTCTCGATGGTCATGACCTGCGCCTGTGCATCCACGTAAAGCCCGTCAACATCATACCACGTCAGCGACCCACCAAGGCCAATGCCTGTGCTGCTGATATTGCTCTCGGCATTGCTTTCGCTGACATCGGCGTCAGACGTCTGATAGCGTAGCTTCACGCCACCAATCAGGCGATCACCGTCTGCGGTTTCCATCAGCACGTGATCATAGCCCACTTGCAGACCTGCAATCGTGGCGTCGTAAGATGCGCCAGTGGTGCCAGAGTCAGCTTCATACTGAATGCGCGTGCCATCAACCTGCACCCACACACCCTGACCTTCGATATAGGTATCAGACACGGGTTCGCCAGCGAATACTTCGGCCTGTTCAGGTGTCACAGGACAGCTGAAGTTCTGTTCAGGATCCTTACAAAACACAAACTCTGTCCCAGCAAATGCTGTCGACTCTACCGCCCAAACGCGGTTGCCAACGCGGTCCATCAACGTCGGTAACATGGCTAGATCGAGAAGAGTCTGCTGAACAACTTCGAATGTCGGCGTTTGAGAAGCTAGCTCGGACTGTAAATACCAGTTTTGCCCATCTGTTTGCTCGAGAACATACTCCCACGCACCATCGCGCACGATACCACCCAATGTGAAGGCATCTGCATCGCCGCCTTCCAAGACCTGCACCACTAGAATGCCTTCATCGCTATCAAACGTACCGTTGCCGTTGATGTCTGTAGAAGCACCTTGCCCCACCATCGCATTGGTAATGCGAATGGTTGTCGCCACTGTTCCCAAGCGTGCGTTGTCCACAACAAGCAGGTCGGTCATGTCAGTTTGACCATCATTCAGCACAGTATCAAGATGCAGTTCACCGCCATTTGAGATAAACTCACCGCCATTCGCAGTTCCGGCTGTGCTGCCCGCTGTGATAACAATGATATCACCCGCAACGGGACCCGTCCCACCTGTAATACTATCAGCCATGGTGATGATACCGGCGTTATTGAACGTCTCCAGGTTAAGCAATTGCGCCTGCTCCACGCCAAAATCTCGGATAGTTACAGAGTCACGTCCTGTGAAAGTGTATTCACCGGTTTGGTTCCACGTAAGAGGCGCAACATCGTCATCAGCTGTTGATGTAAAGCCAGACCTGTCTTCAACCATCAAAAGCCG
>CAYZKE010000569.1:928-2366 GCA_964478505.1 uncultured Loktanella sp. | reverse complement strand
GTATTGGCATAGGCCTCTGCGATGAATTGCAGATCGGTTTCGGTGGATGCGTGATTGGCCGCGCGTCGCAACCAGAATGCAGAACGGGTATAGTGACCGGCCTGAAAATGTGCGCCGGCCACAAAGCGCGCAGTTTCAAAGCGGGTGTCTTGGCTTGTCGCGGCGGCATAGGCCCTTGCACCAGACGCCGCGGCGCTCTGCGGGTCATTCAGGTCCGACTGGGCAAGCGCCACCAGGTAGAGCGCAACAAAATCGTCCGGTTGCGCGCGCAGCATCTCTTGGGCAAGGCGCAGGGTTGTGGCGGGCGCGCCTGCGACAAGGGCGGCTTCTGCCTGTTCTTGAAGACTATTTGCTGACTGGGCGTAGGCTGGCGTTGTCGCAACTGCTATGGCGCAGAGGCGTGCTATGATCCGCATTCTGGTCGCCCCCTTTCGGCTGGTCGGCAAACGTGATTTTCACGATGTCTTTTCTCATGCGCTATCGCAGTCAGAAAGTCAGCCTGTTTTGCCGCCGCTTATCGCGTCGATTTATTTTGCCACATTTCCATCCCATTTTCGGCGGACTTCCTCTCTAAGTTTTGCCGTCGCGGGCATGTTTGTGCTTACCCCGCAGTGCTTTGCAGGTTTTTATTGAGTGAAAAGTGGATGGTGCCATAGCTGTTTTCTGAAACAAGATTTGGACAAGATTCATGAAAAGAACCTTTGCGATAGCCGCGTTATGCCTTGCTACAGCATGTGGCGGTGCCGGTGGCAGCACGACGAGCCTGAGCACGAGTTCTAGCAGCGGTGCGGCGCCAATCCCGATTGCGGATTTGCCGCAAGTTGCCGTGTCCGCAGCGCCCAGCCAGACATTTTCAGGCATGCTCAATGGTGTGCGGTCAGGGGCAGGCGCAGGGGCGCTGACCTATGATAGCCGCCTTGGTGTGGCGGCGAACCGGCATGCAAATGACATGGCCGCCAATAATTTTTTCTCCCACACGGGGAGTGACGGATCAACCGTTGGACAACGCGTCACCGATGCAGGCTATCAATGGAACCGTGTCGGCGAAAATATCGCGCGCGGTCAGGTTGATGAGCAGGCCGTGCTGGATGCATGGATGAATTCTTCCGGGCATAGGGCAAATAATCTCGATCCACGGTTCGAGGACTTCGCACTTGCGAAGGCAGACAGCGCGCGGGGGCCTTATTGGGTGCTCGTGCTCGCGCGTGAGCGGTAATCTTTCCCTTGCTATCTGACGATGACCCGTGACGCTGATGGTTCCGGTTTCGGCTTGGGTTTTGTGATGCCTTCAAAGGCCCTGAAGGGTTTGCGCACCGCTTCGGTCAATCCCGGCCGTGTGGGGGCGGCCATTTGTTTGCTGACCTCGACGATCAACACGCCACCTGCGGCGACAATCGGCAGGTTATGCCCGACTTTTTCAAGAAAACCGGCTGATTTG
>CAYZKE010000569.1:0-771 GCA_964478505.1 uncultured Loktanella sp. | reverse complement strand
CCGCCCGCCCGGGCCAAGGACGCGCCAAGCCTCATCCAGCAGCAATGAGGGCTGTTCGGTGGTTTCCAGCCCGTGCAGCATGACGAGTTTGTCGACATGGCCTGTCTCGATCGGCCAGGATGTATCTTCACAGAGCACGCTGACGTTGTTGCCGTCAGGTGGCCACGGCATCACCCCTTGTGGCCCCGGCATCAGTCCGATCACCCGCCGCGCATCTTTCAGGAACGGCCTTAGCAAGGGCACCGCAAAACCGAACCCCACAACCATCTGCCCCTTTGCCTCGGGCCAGAGCGCGCAGAGCTCGTCACGGATCACTTTTTGCGCCGCACGCCCCAATGCGCTGCGGTAATAAAAGTTACGCAGATCCAGAACGTCGAGATGCATTGCAGTTTGCAACTCCTTGGGCAAAGCTATGGGGGTAGCATATCAAGAGAAAGGCACATTGCCATGACAAAGAGATCAGAGGTTGAATTGGTCGTGGTGCCATGCCGGACGGATAATTATGCTTTTTTGGTGCATAACCACGACACAGGCGAGACCGCGTTGGTCGATGCGCCAGAGGCAGCGCCGATTGCGGCCGCACTTGCCGCGCGGGGATGGCGCCTAAGTGATATTTTGATCACCCATCACCACAATGATCACATTGATGGCGTTGCCGCACTGCGTGAAGATGCGCGCGTGATCGGGGCCAAGGCTGATGCCCATCGTTTGCCGGACCTTGATCTGGCTGTTGAGGATGGCGACACCGTGACGGTCTGCGGGCAGCCGACC
>CAYZKE010000568.1:0-2375 GCA_964478505.1 uncultured Loktanella sp. | reverse complement strand
ATTCGCTTCACTGTAACAAGGACACCGCCATGCCCCGTAAGATCGCCGCCGGAAACTGGAAGATGAACGGGATGCAAAGCAGTCTGTCTGAATTACGGATACTTGAAGACAAACATGGCGACGCAGATATCGCGATTCTGATCTGCCCGCCCTTTACCCTGATCTGCGCCTGCGAAGACACGCCGTTCGATATTGGCGGTCAGGATTGCCACACTGCCAAATCCGGTGCGCATACAGGCGACATTAGCGCCGAAATGCTGGCCGATGCCGGGGCCAGCTATGTCTTGTTGGGCCATTCCGAACGCCGCACCGATCACGGCGAAACCGACGCTTTGGTCGCGGCGAAGGCGCAAGCGGCCTATGACGCTGGACTGATCGCCGTCATCTGCATCGGTGAAACGCTGGAAGAGCGTGAAAATGGCACAACGCTGGAAGTGATTGACCGGCAACTTGCGCATTCGGTGCCCGCGACAGCAGATGCGCTGAATACCGTCATCGCATACGAGCCCGTCTGGGCCATCGGCACCGGTAAAGTGCCCACAACAGAACAAATCGCCGAGGTCCATGCCCATGTGCGCAAGCGCCTGCAAGACCGCTTCAGCGACGGGGCCGAAGTATCATTGCTCTATGGCGGGTCGGTCAAAGGCAGCAATGCAGCGGAGATTTTCGCAGTGCCCCATGTGAACGGGGCACTTGTCGGTGGCGCCAGCCTGACGGCCGAGGCCTTCTCACCCATCATCGCAGCACTGGAAAACGCCTAAGGCGTTTCGATCTCGATCAGTTTGCGTAGTGTACTGACAGCGCTATCTATATCTTTCATCACCGCATCAGCGCCGACGACATCAATGATGTCTGGATGATGCTGCAAGATATTGCCGGCAACGATCACATGCGCCAAAGGCTGCGAAATCCGCAACGCCAGCACCAGCCGTGCCAGCGGTTCGATCATCGAATCTGAGTTGGCCACCAGAACAATCGCTTTATAGTTGCGGCGATCCGACTGCTCGACCAGCGTGTCGTGATCCAGCGCCACCTTCATATCGACGTCCCAGCCCTCGCGGCGGAACACATCTGTGGCGATTTCGATTCCAAGAGTATGCGTCTCACCCGGCACGAGCGCAAACATCGCAGGCCAATCATCCCTGTCGCCAAGGATCGTTGGCGCAATCACATGGCGGAGGCCGCGAATGATGCGATAGAGCTTGCCGCAGGCCAGCGTGACATCAACGAATGAAATCTCGTCGTTGTCCCACATGTCCCCCAAGCGGCGGGCCGCCCCGGCAACATAGCCAAGATAGATCGCTTCGAGGTGCACCCCGTCACGGCGCGCAGACAGGATAAAATTATCTGCTGCGTCATCAGTCTTGGACAACAAAGCACCACACAGCAGGTCAATATCTGATTCCGTTGGCAGATCTTCTTTTTTCAAAGTTCGTGGCATGCGAAATGCGAGACGCCTTACAACTTCACGCGCAAGGGCCGATACGGCCACTTCCGGCAGTTTCTCTTCGACCAACCGGAATTGAAGGTCGGCCTTACGATACTCTAAGCGATCGAACGTAGTATCGTCCAATGACACTCTGGCCATGAACGTCCCTCCCTTGTTGGCTACTGAATTCACAATGTCGTCTGTTTGCCGACGACTTTTGTATCCAACTGTGTACAGGCTAACATAGGAAAATTGGTCGCATAGCGTGTCAGAATGTCGCGGCGCACCTGCAGCATTACGTGGAAGATTTGTGCTGCCGCTTGCAATTATCAGAGTGCTCGGACAAATGTGCGGATATGCAAAAACTCCACCAATCCCCCACCGAACCGGCCTTCGTCCAGAACCCCTATCCATTCTATGATCAGGCCCGCGCAACAGGCGATTTTATCTGGTGGGCCGACTATGAAATGGCCTGCGCCGTATCCCACAAAATGGTCCATGCTGTGCTGCGAGACCGGCGCTTGGGGCGCGAATGTCCGCCGGAACTGGCCCCCGATATCCCGGCGCATCTGAAACCGTTTTACGACGTTGAAGCCCACTCGATGCTGGAGCTTGAACCACCCCGCCACACGCGGTTACGGGCGCTGGTCCTGCGTGCATTCACCAGTCGAACTATTGCCGCATTGGCCCCTGATATTCGCACACTCTGCCATCAGTTGATTGATAAGTTCCCGGCACAACCCTTTGATTTTCTGACCCATTACGCCCAACCTGTCCCTGTCGTGATCATTTCCCGCCTTTTGGGTGTGCCAGAAGAACGTGCCGACGACTTGGTGCGCTGGTCGAATGCCATGGTGGCCATGTATCAGGCCCGCCGCACGCCCAAGATCGAGGCGGATGCGATAGCGGCGACCAACGATTTTGTCGCCTTCATGCGCGTCTATAT
>CAYZKE010000567.1:0-2383 GCA_964478505.1 uncultured Loktanella sp. | reverse complement strand
GGGGTCCTGCGCCTGTTCATCCGTGATCAACGCGCCAGTGCGGTTTGACGTAAACGGGATTTTCGGGGCATGCAGTTCAATCGAACGCAGATAATCGCCGAAATCCTTCAAGATCGGGTCAAGCATCCGCGAATGTGCGGCGATATCAATCGGGATGCGCTGGCAGTCGATATCCTTGGCCTTCAGTCGCGCCTCAAGATCGTCCAGCGCGGATTGCGCACCTGTTGCGACACTCAGTTGCGGGGCATTCACGGCCCCCAAATCCAGATCATCACCCAGGAACGGTTCCAACTGATCCGAAGGCAGCGCAATCGACAACATGCCGCCCGCAGGAACAGTATCAAAGAGCTTGCCGCGCAAATGGACAAGACCGATGCAATCCTCAAACGACATCACACCGGCCACACAGGCGGCGGTGTTTTCACCCATCGAATGGCCCGTCAGAGCCGCGGGCTGCACACCCCAGCTCATCCACAGTTGCGCCAGCGCATATTCGACGATCATGATCAGCGGCAATTGCACGGACGGCTGCATCAGCTTCGCATCAGCAGCCGCTTCCTGCCCGGGCTCTGGCAGCCAAAGCGCGCGGATATCGTAGTCCAGCTTGGGTTGCAGAATGGCCAGACCCTGATCCATCCATTCCGCAAAGACAGGCTCGGTCTCGTAAAGGTCCCGCGCCATGCCCGCGTATTGCGCGCCACCACCGGGGAACATGAAGACATAATCGGGGTCATCACCCACGACCGTATGACTGAACGCGCGGCGGGGGTCGTTTGCTTCCAGCTGGGCTGCGGCGTCTTCATGGGTCTCGGCCACAATCACGCGGCGGCGCTCAAACGCGCGACGCCCCTTTTGCAGGGTCCATGCCACGTCAGCAAGCGGCTGGTCAGGGTTTGCGCGCAGGTGCGCGGCTAGCGCGGCGCAATTGGCATCAAGTGCGGCCTTGTTACGCCCCGAGACCGTGAGAATCTGGAACGGCCAATCCGACACATCTGATGGCGGCAGCTCTGGTGCCTCCTGCAACACGACATGCGCGTTGGTCCCGCCCACACCCAGCGAATTCACACCGGCGCGCCTTGGCCCTTTATGGCTGACCCAATCGATCAGCCTGTCATTCACGCGAAAAGGCGAGGTTTCGAAATCAATCGCAGGATTGGGCTTTTCATAACCCAGCGATGCAGGAATCAGTTTGTGATGCAGCGCTAGCGAGGTCTTGATCAGACTGGCCACGCCCGCCGCCGTATCCAGATGGCCGATGTTGGTCTTGACCGACCCGATCCGGCAAAAGCCCACCTCGTCCGTGGTTTCGTTGAAGGCCTGCGTGAGCGCGGCAACCTCGATCGGGTCGCCCAGATAGGTGCCGGTGCCGTGGCATTCGATATAATCAATCGTGTCGGCGGGCGTCTCGGCAATCATCTGCGCTTCGGCAATCGCCTCGGCCTGCCCATCCACAGACGGGGCAAGATAGCCGGCCTTGGCCGCGCCATCGTTATTGATCGCCGAACCCTTGATGACAGCCCAGATATGATCACCATCGGCTATCGCATCCTTCAGACGACGCAAGACAACCACACCCGCGCCCGACCCGAAAACCGTGCCTTGCGCGCGATGGTCAAAAGCGTGGCAATGGCCGTCAGGCGACAGCACCTCGCCCTCTTTGTAGATATACCCGCGGTCCTGTGGCAGTTCGATCGTGACACCGCCTGCAAGTGCCATGTCACATTCACCCGAGAGCAGGGCTTGCGTGGCATAATGGGTGGCTACCAAAGAGGTGGAACAGGCAGTCTGCACGTTCACACTCGGCCCTTTGAGATCAAAAATATGGCTCAGGCGCGTGGAGAGGAAATCCTTGTCGTTGCCGGTGTGGCGCAGCAGGAACATCCCCACATTGTCGACCAGTTTGGGGTTCGAGCAGATGTTGAAATAGAAGTAGCTGCCCATGCCGCAGCCCGCAAAAACACCGATCGGGCCTCGCGCGTTTTCCGGCATATGACCTGCGTTTTCCATGGCCTCCCACGCCACCTCAAGGAAACGGCGGTGCTGAGGGTCCATGATGGCGGCTTCTTTGGCGGAGAGGCCGAAAAATTCGGTATCAAAGTTCTGATAGCCCGAAAGCGGTGCCGCGGCAGGGACGTAATCGGGCCGGTTCAGGCGATGCGCGGCCTCGCCCGCCGCCAGCAATTCTTCTTTGCTGTAATGGCGGATCGATTCGATCCCGTTCCTGAGGTTTTCCCAATAGGCCGCAACCGTATCTGCCCCCGGTAAATGCGCAGCCATGCCGACAATGGCGATGTCGGCTTCGGCGTAATTGATATCATCTCGTGATAGGGGCAACACAACTACCAAACAGCCTCATGAATAGAAGCAATACAAATACTAGCAA
>CAYZKE010000566.1:0-2387 GCA_964478505.1 uncultured Loktanella sp. | reverse complement strand
TGGGGGGGGGGGAAACCAGAGTGACCGGTGGTGTTTGTTTGGGAATATCAAAACCGCCGATCACGTTACAGCTCTGACAACGGATTATTTTGATTTTTATCAATCCGCGCCTTTGGCCCTGCTCATACTTTTCTTACCGCAAGCAGAAGTGATCATGAGGACCGTTATGAGCAACCACAAGCTAGAGAAAACGGTAGGGGAAAATGTCTGCAGTTGGTGTTTTGCGAGAGATGATACCGTTTTGCGTCACGGAGATACTGAAACCTATTGGCATGAGGGGTGCTTTGAGCAAGCACGGGAAGTCTTTAGACCGGTCGTCGATTGGTTAATCACGCAAAAAAATACCGATCCTTAAACAGTCAAATTAATCACGGCGGTGCTGTCCGGCAAACGCGAACCAGTCCGGTCTGATTGTATCCGCTGTAGGGTTTCCAATGTCTTGAATTCGGCGTCAGCAGTGTGCTGCGCCACCGCCCCGACGTGTGAGATTGACAAAAATCAAATCACATGCGCAGGGCCATGATTAACAATAAACTGTGAGGTTTGGCTGAGTTTACGTATGAGCGAGTTCGCTCGTCACTCAAAGCTTCGCATACTGGTTGGACTACTTTTTCTTTTCAAGGAGGATGCTATGAAACATATTGCAATGCTCGCGGGGGCCATTCTTTTCTCAAGTTCCGTGGGGGCGCTGGCACAAGAAGACGTCGGAAAAAATGAGTACGCTGTTGCTTGCGCGGTGTGTCATGGTGACAGTGGCAAGGGAAACGGTCCCTTTTCGCGGCTGATGAACATCAGTGTTCCCAGTCTCACAACGCTGTCGGCGCAGAATGAAGGGAGCTTTCCGTTCCTTGAAGTCTTCATGACGGTGGACGGGCGCACGCAAGTCGAAGGACACGGAGCACCGATGCCGGTCTGGGGAGAAAGATTCTCAGCCGCAGCCGCGGACGATTTTGGCCCCTACGGAAGCGAGTTAGTTGTTCGGGGCCGTATCCTGAGCCTGGTGACCTATCTGGAGTCCATTCAGGAGTAACCCAGTCAGTCCAATCGGTTCCACTTTCAGGTAGGAGCAACTGCAGCAGAGCGCGATTGCGCGGGTCTCGTTCCTGAGGCTGTTAGCGCGATAGCCTGTCCAGCGCGTCTTGGCTGATTTGCTCAGCGGCGCGTTGGCTGGGTGCAAAGACCAGCAAATTGGCGGAAATTCCTTGCTTGCTCGCGGGTGGTGATAAGATCATAGCGCCTTGCAATGGCGCTTCGCCAGAACGGCGGCGGTGAAGTAGCGGCTCCAGCGCACGCACCGCCGCTGAGGTACTGATACGATGGCTCTTGATCATCTGCTGGATCACCACAACACCGTCAAAGGGTACTGCATAATCGTGTTGCGACCCTTCGCGATAAAGCTGTCATAGGAGAGGCGCAGGGTGTCCGTGCGCTGTTGAGCACGCGCAAGGCACATCTGAACAAGACAATAGACCTCGCAAACGAAGTCCGCGGTCTGTTAAAGATCTTTGACATCCACCTGCCCAAGACCGTGAAGCATGGCAGTTTCGACGGTATCGTTCGACCGCTGATCGAGATGGATGAGGTTCTGGCGCATGCCTTGGTTCCACTTTTTGGACGCCCGGGTAGTCTTGTATCAGCACTTTCTGGAACTGGACCGGCGGGTCAAGCGCGCTGCAACTCAGGACGAAGTTTACATGCGGATGATGACTGTTCCCGGTGTCGGACCGATCGCAGCGCTGACCTTCAAATCCGCCATTGATGATCCGGCCCGCTTCAGGCGGTCCCGCACAGTGGCCGCCCATTTTGGGCTGACGCCGAGGCGGTATCAATCGGGCGAGCACGACATTCTTGGCCGCATATCAAAGGCTGGCGAAAGAGATGTCCGTACCACATTGTATACCGCAGCCAATGCATTGCTAATGCGCACGATGACGGAGTCTCAGATCAAGTCTTAGAGTATGAGGCTGATCCGTACCAAAGGTCGGCCTCGTGCTGTTGTCGCGCTCGCCCGCAAACTGGCCGTCTTACTTCACCGGATCTGGGTCGACGGCACGCAATTCCGTCAGGACCGAATGGGTGGCAGGGCATGATCTAAAGCGCCCCCACCAATCCTGACGGGGTCGTCCCTCACCGGACGAGGTTCGTGGATGAAGCCGAAAATGTCTGCTGCGCAAATTGAAGCGCGCCGGAAAGCGGGGCTCTCCACTACCAATCCGACACATGCGTGCAGCGGCGCCCATCGAACGCCAAACCAGACTGCGAAGAGAAGCGTGACCCGGATGAGTGACAACGACCCACGAAAAAGTAGGAAAACGAGCTTGACCCAAACGCCCAATTAGAGAAGCGGCGCGTTCGAGATCATCCCGCTGGTCTCGAACGGCCTGATG
>CAYZKE010000565.1:0-2392 GCA_964478505.1 uncultured Loktanella sp. | reverse complement strand
ATTGAACGGTTCAACCCGATATGGCAATGATCTGAGGTCCTCTAGCGGCTGATCGTAGAAGTCGCACAATGCCTCGTAGTAGGATGGGTTATCAAGCAACAGCTGGACCAGCAAAACTTCATTTGGCCTGAAGAAACCAATGGGTTTGTCGACGAGCGATCCGATCAAAGCCTCCTCTGAAGACAGATCGAACAGTTTCGCGATCTCAGCCTCAGCTTGGGTAAAGATGGCATCCAGTCGCTCTGGAAACTCTTCAAGGCGCACATAGTTTAGCTTACCTTGCGCCCGGAGTTGATCATACTCTTTCATATTGGGATTGAGATGGTCGAAAACGGTGCAGCGGCCATTGTGTATCGGTGCAGGATCCCAACGCTGACGATGCCAGCAAATCGCCCAGTTGATCGCTTTTGAATACTTATCTGCCTTGCCAATGAGCCGATGACCTGCGTGCAAACTAAACTGAAAATTCACAAAATCAACTTTAGACGACATACCCGTGTACACGTCGACAAATGACGACCTAGAGACAGGTCGCACGAAACACCTTTTGGACTTAACATACTGCCAATCGGGCTTCGCGTCCGCGAAATCTGACAGCACCTGTAGGCAGGCCTGTTTGATATCTGAAATTTTCTTTTCCATGACCTCTACCTATTCCGGAGTAAGGACAACAACAGGCGTATCGGCAGGAACAATTCCACCCAAGTTAGCATCACGAGCATTTGCACCAACGCCAGTCACTGTCCCGTCTACAACCTCTGGATATCCCACAGACTGGTTGCCAGAAAGCGTTGCCTTCCCAGTCTTCGTCTCAACGATTGCAATCCCCTGACCGTTCGAGCCCAAAGGAATACTATCCAATTGTTTGCCATCCAGGTCATAGGCTGTGAAGCCTTCAGGCACGGGGGTGCTGGTTTGTCCAACATCGCCCTGAATGACCGTGTCTGCACGACATCTGGTTCCTGTGCAACTTTTAAGCGTGACCTCAGTTTGAGTTGTCAAACCATTAGCGTTGAATTGCGCGTTCGCATCTTCCACTGCTTGATTGTGGCGATTTCTGTTTTGCGTGATAACCGCGAGTTCATCTGCATTGTTTGTAGCACCGCTTCCCGCTTCTTCCAGCGCATCAAGCTGTTCGTTCCAGAGGTCATCTCCCTGTCCCGCATAGATCCCCTGGCCTTCGTCCAGCGCATCATCAATGGCGTCAGCAGGCGATCCAAGTCTGTCGTCAGGCAAACCATCCATAACGTCATCGGCGACCTGCGGCGCATCAGGAATCCAGGTCAAAGTCTTGATCGACACACCGGCAGTCCCGCCGCTGACGACTGTGACACTGGCGCTGGCGGCGAGATCACCCAGGATCTCGGCAGCGCCTTGCCAGTCGCCTGCAGCCTCAAGTCGTGCGGCCTCGGCAAGTTGCGCGTCGATGGCCTCAAAACCTTCCTCGATCGCGCCAACAGGGTCCGTGATCGTGTCCCTGATCTCAGCGGCCAGAAGCGCCAGTTGCCGGCGGGCGGTCTCGTCACCGGCAATCGCATTTGCAGTAACCTCGGCCAGTGCGACCGCGCCCGTCGCCGCATCAATCGGCATGGCGGCAAGCGCATCCAGATAGGCATTGCGGACAAAGGCTTGACGGTAACTCCCATAGAGGCTGGAGACCGAGTCTCCGCTCAAAGCCAGTTCGGCAAGGCTTCCAGGATGCAAAGCCGCCTCTGTGCCGTAGACCGCGGCATAGCTATCGACAACAGCCTGAAGCTGTTGCAATTCCAAGGCACAGGCCGCGGAATAAAGATCACGGCAGGCAGACTGAAGCGCCTCATCTCGCGCAAAATCGAGTGCCTGCAACGCCATGTAGGTATCAAGCAAGGCCGCAATCTCAGCCTCGGAACATGCGCCACTCGCATGACACTCTGCCAGCGCGTCGGCAGCCTCGCGCCGCGCCACTGCTTCGGTATGGCTCAGATAATTATTCCGCGCCCCGCTTTCGGCGATGCTGGCGGCATTGCTGACGTTGACCGCCTGCCCGCCGGAGGTCGTGTAGCCGACGACGGCGCCCAGCAGGTTCGCCTGCCCGGCGATGTCGTTCTTCCAGGCGTTGTAGACGGCGTAGTATTCATCATCCGTCTGGCCCGGTTGGCGCTCTGGCTCACCCTCCTGCAGCCCCGCAAAGACCGACTGCGCGATGCCCGCTGCAGCCCCTGACGCACAGTTGCCGCCCAGCCCCTCTGCCGCGGCACAGCCCACGGCGCCGTGCAGCAGCGCGTGGGGAACGCTGCCCTCGCTATAGAGCCCGTCCTTGACCCCGTCACCAACACCGGTCTGCAAGTCAGCCATGAGCATGTTGACAGCAGAGGCTTTCAAGCTGCTCTCGAAGCTATCGAGGAAATCGGTT
>CAYZKE010000564.1:0-2395 GCA_964478505.1 uncultured Loktanella sp. | reverse complement strand
ATGGTGCCCAGGAGAGGACTCGAACCTCCACGTCCATACAGACACCAGCACCTGAAGCTGGCGCGTCTACCAATTCCGCCACCTGGGCAGGTCACGTGGCGCGGATTTACGCGCGGTTTAAGGGGCTGTCAACGCGATTCGACCACAAATATCTGAGGAACAAATAAATCCTCCCAGATTGCGCCTTGTCTTACAGGGGGGGCGGGGGGTAAACCCGACAACAGCTACTTATCTAAAGGCTCAGGGATGTCACAGCTTGTCACTATCTTCGGCGGTTCCGGCTTTGTCGGACGCTATATCGCGCGGCGCATGGCGAAAGAAGGTTGGCGTGTGCGCGTCGCGGTGCGCAACGTCAACGAGGCGATGTTTGTCCGCCCTTACGGTGTGGTGGGTCAGGTTGAACCGGTTTTCTGCAATATCCGCAATGATGCGAGTGTTGCAGCCGTGACCGAGGGTGCCGATGCTGTGGTAAACTGCGTGGGTGTGCTGGATGAAGTCGGCAAGAACACATTTTCTGCCGTGCAGGCTGAAGGTGCCGGGCGCATTGCCCGTATCGCTGCCGCCCATGGCGTGGCGCGGATGGTGCATATCTCTGCGATTGGCGCGAACGCCGAGGCGGCAAGCGTATATTCCAAAACCAAAGCGGCAGGTGAAGCAGCCGTGCTGGAGCATATGCCAAACGCCGTGATCCTGCGTCCGTCAATCGTATTCGGTGCCGAGGACCAGTTCTTTAACCGCTTTGCCGGCATGTCCCGTTTAGGGCCAGTATTGCCCGTCATCGGAGCTGAAACCAAGTTCCAGCCCGTTTATGTCGATGATGTTGCAGCCGCAGCGGTCAAAGGCGTTCTGGGGCAAGCCGAAGGCGGTGTTTATGAGCTGGGCGGGCCCGATGTGCATAGTTTCCGCGAGCTGATGCAGCTGATGCTGGGCGTCATTCGCCGCCGTCGTTTGATCGTCAATACACCGTTCTGGATGGCGCGGATCATGGCAACTGTTTTTGGCATTGTGCGTGCTGTGTCGCTGGGTCTGATCAAGGGGCCTGTGACGAAGGATCAGGTCATCAATCTGGGCGTGGATAATATCGTATCCGGAGATGCCAAAGGGTTTGCAGCTCTGGGTTTGCAGCCGACCGCGATGGAGGCTGTGCTGCCTGATTACCTGTGGCGGTTCCGTCCGTCGGGGCAGTATGATGCGATCAAGGAATCCGCGAAGAACCTGAAAGCCTAGGTATAGGCGATCCAGAGGAGCACCACGCCAAGCGCGATCCGGTAGATCACGTAGGGTGTGAAACTGACAGATTTCAGAAGGCGCATCATGAGCGCCAGTGCAAGCAGTGCTGCCGCGAATGACATCACTGTCACCAGCCCGATATCGCGCCATGCGCCGATGTTGCCTGATCCAATCACATCGAGGCTGAGCAAGGCCCCAGAGGCAATGATTGTCGGGATCGACATCAGCATCGCAAGGCGCGCGGCATCTGTACGCGTATAACCCAGCATGCGTCCTGCGGTGATGGTGATGCCGGAACGCGATGTGCCGGGGATCAGAGCAACCGCCTGCCAGAGCCCCATTTTCAGGGCGTCTTTCAATGACCAACTGGCGACTGTCTTTTCCTCCGCGCCTTTCTGGTCGGCCCAATAAAGCACGATCCCGAAAATGATCATGGCCCACCCGATTACGGCGATACCGCGCATCGCCTCAGAGAGGCCCGTCACCTTGAGGATCAGGCCTGCGATGGTCACAGGGACCGTTGCAATAATCAGGCAAAGTGCAAGGAAGGCGCCTTGTGTATCAATCTTGCCGCGCAGCAGGCGCAGGGTGCCGCCGAGGGCCAGTTTCACGTCGGACCGGAAATAGAGCATGACTGCGCAGAGTGTACCGACATGGGCGGCGACATCGATGACCTGTCCCTGATCGGTCATGCCTGTCAGTGATGGCAGCAGGATCAGGTGACCGGATGATGACACGGGCAGGAACTCGGTGATCCCTTGGACGATCGCGATGATGAGCAGGTGGAGTGTTGTCATTGATCCGGCTTTTGATTCGTCTTGTCCAACCTATAACCTGCCTGAATCTTGGGGAAAGAGGGGATATAGGTCGCAAAGCGGACCTAATTTTAACCTTTTGACCACGATCTTTCGCGCGCCGCGACAAATTTTCTTCGATATAGGTCAGTAATACTGCCTTTTCATTTGGTTTGGACCGTTTTAAAAGGCGTCTCGCTCTGGAATACGGGAGGGTGGCTTATGGCTGGCCAAAAGATGTTGAAGTTTACACAAGTGTCGCGCGAGATGCCGGAAAAGCGTCCGCCGAACTTACGCAAAGAAGACTTCGGTGAGATTTACGCCGAGTACGCACGCGACAAGGCCGCCGAGCAGGCAAGCCGGTGCAGCCA
>CAYZKE010000563.1:1010-2397 GCA_964478505.1 uncultured Loktanella sp. | reverse complement strand
TGCTCAAACGCTTTGGCCTGTCGGATGGTCTGACGGGTGTGCTCGTCAAGACCGGTCCCGTGGCAGTCGTTGTTGCCACAACGGCCGCCGTTTGGGGCTTCGGACTGGCCGACCAAGGTGTCAAGATCGTCGGGGAAGTGCCACAAAGCCTCCCTCCCCTTACGCTCCCCTCATTCTCGCCTGACCTCTTGGCGCAGCTTCTGTTGCCTGCTTTCCTGATTTCGATCATCGGCTTTGTGGAATCGATTTCAGTGGCCCAAACCCTTGCCGCCAAAAAACGCCAGCGCATTGACCCAGACCAAGAATTGATCGGCCTTGGTGCCGCCAATATTGGGGCCTCACTGACAGGCGGTTTCCCGGTGACGGGCGGGTTTTCGCGATCCGTCGTCAACTTTGATGCCGGCGCCGAGACACCCGCCGCTGGTGCTTTCACCGCTATCGGCCTCGCTATCGCCGCGCTCGCCCTTACGCCGTTGATCTATTTTCTGCCAAAGGCAACTTTGGCGGCCACGATCATTGTGGCCGTCCTTAGTCTTGTGGACTTTTCCATCCTCAAACGCAGCTGGAACTACTCCAAAGCGGATTTTGCAGCGGTCCTGGCCACGATCCTTTTGACTCTCGCGATGGGCGTCGAGGCTGGTGTGTCCGCAGGTGTCGGGCTGTCGATCCTGTTGCACCTTTATAAGTCATCCAAGCCGCATATCGCAGAAGTGGGCCAAGTTCCCGGCACAGAGCACTTCCGCAATATTCTGCGCCATGACGTGATTACGGACCCTTCGATCGTCACCCTGCGCGTGGATGAAAGCCTTTATTTTGCAAACGCACGCTACCTTGAAGACAAGATCCAGAAACGCGTCGCAAAGGACAAAGGCATCCGCCACGTCATTCTGCAATGTGCGGCGATCAATGAGATTGATCTCAGCGCGCTTGAATCGCTTGAGGCCATCAACGAACGGCTCAAGGAGATGGATGTGAAGTTGCACCTGTCCGAAGTCAAAGGCCCCGTGATGGACCGTTTGAAACGGGAACACTTTTTGTCCGAACTGACCGGTCAGGTGTTTCTATCACAGTTTGAAGCCACCAAAGCTTTGCGTCCGGCGTTGGTAAACTAACCAACCGCTTACCTTTTTAAACGCCTGACCAGGGTTAGGTGCCCGCACAAATCAGACAAAGGTGTTCAACGCACAATCATCAAGCTACGCTACCGCCCACGCCGTCGGCGATGGGCGGCCAGGTCAGCGGGCATGGACCCGGACACAGTAATGATTGAAAGAGCGGTGACACCATGAGCCTGTTCGAGCGCTATCTTTCCCTTTGGATCGGACTGGCGATGGTTGCAGGCATTGCCCTTGGCAGTGTCGCGCCGGGGCTGGTGAACCTGATCGCG
>CAYZKE010000563.1:0-1000 GCA_964478505.1 uncultured Loktanella sp. | reverse complement strand
TTTGCGAGCGTCAACCTTGTTGTCGCCGTCCTGATCTGGGCCATGGTCTATCCGATGATGGTGGGGGTCAATCCGCGTAGCCTGAAAGATGTGGTCAAACAGCCCAAGGGCCTTGCGATCACGCTGGTGGTGAATTGGCTGATTAAACCGTTTTCCATGGCCGCATTGGGTGTGCTGTTCTTTGAAGTGGTCTTTGCCGACCTCATCGCGCCCGAGGACGCGCAGCAATATCTGGCGGGTTTGATCCTGCTGGGGGCTGCCCCTTGTACGGCGATGGTCTTTGTGTGGTCCCAACTGACCAAAGGCGACGAGAGCTATACGCTCTTGCAGGTCTCGGTCAACGATGTGGTGATGGTCTTTGCCTTTGCGCCGATTGTGGCGTTTTTGCTGGGCGTCACGGATATCATCGTACCATGGGAAACGCTTGTCTTGTCGGTGGTGTTGTTCGTGGCATTGCCGCTGGCCGCGGGCCTTTTGACACGGGCGCAGTTGGGCAGTGCCGCGCGGATCACGGCCTTTCAGGCGCGCGTCAAACCGTGGTCGGTGATCGGGCTGATCGCGACTGTGGTGATCCTTTTCGGTCTTCAGGGGCAGGTCATTCTTGATCGTCCGCAGGTCATTGCCCTGATAGCCGTCCCGATCCTGCTGCAATCCTATGGTATCTTCGCGCTGGCCTATGCGGCGGCCTTTGCCTTGCGTGTGCCGCACCGTATTGCCGCGCCCTGCGCCTTGATTGGCACCTCAAACTTTTTCGAACTCGCCGTGGCAGTGGCCATCAGTTTGTTCGGGTTGAACTCGGGTGCGGCCTTGGCCACCGTGGTGGGCGTTCTGGTGGAAGTGCCCGTGATGCTATCGCTGGTGGCCTTCGCCAACAGGACACGCAGCAAGTTCTCCGACAGGTCAGCCTGACACCAGCGAAGGGGTCAATCAGGCGTCGGGGTCGAATTGCTCGATCACATCCACCTGAATGTTGGTTTGCTCGGGACCTGTCCATTGGCTC
>CAYZKE010000562.1:0-2409 GCA_964478505.1 uncultured Loktanella sp. | reverse complement strand
TGAGACATCCCTTGTCATTGCGCAGTGTAACTGACAGCGGTGCCAACTGGAAAGCGCGCCAACAAAGCCGCCAATGCATCAGTGTTTTCTGACGGCAGAAACACCCGCGTTTTCCATTGGATCACTTCAGTAAAGCAACCCATGGCTTTCAACTCAGACAGGATCGCGCCCGTGGCACCGATGACTTCCAATCTGGGTTGCCCCATGACAAGGGAGCGGCGCAGCTGGAACCCGTTTACGAGGCTCAGTGTGGCGCGGGTTTCCATCACGGCGCGTAGAACTTCATCTGGATTAATTTGGATGTCATTGTCGAGCCCAAGCCGTGCATAGACGTTGATCAGTTGTTCTTGCGAGACCAGACGCCCGATTGCACGTTCCCCATCCTCGGCCTGCAGACGGTATATCCGCATATTGTCGGCGGGCAGACGATCCCAGATGGGCAACAGAAGGCCGCAGATCAGCGTAATTTTGGAGGTGGTGAACTCCGGCACGGCATCGACCTCGGCCTGCCAGACCTGTTCAAACGTCGTATCATCAACTTCCTGCCAGTTTGATTTGGTGAAGTCACCCAACTCGAACAAATCATAGGTCATCGGACGCAGGAGTTTGATCCGAAGAATTGGAACACCGTCCTCGTCCATGTAGGCAGGCGCAGGCGTCATCAGGCCCGCACGCTTTGAATTTGCGTTCCAGCAAAGCTTTGCATCTGGCGTTCTGGCGCAAATGGACTTCGCCTTGGCAAGCGTCAGGGGCTCGTTTCGGTCCGTTCGCTCCACCGTCAGCGCCGTTGCCGTCGCCCCTGTCGCGTCATGCTCATAAATGACCTTGCGATCGATAATCACAAACCGCTCGGCGCGCAGTGTCTCAAGACCCACATCCAGCGTACCTGCCTGCCGCGCATCCTCGATGAGTGTGGAGAGCAGTTCGCCAAAAGCGTCAAAGATTGCGTCCTGCATGCTGATCTTCAGCGCAAGACACCGGTTGAGGAACTGCTGGATGGGCGGAAGGACCTCCTTCATGCAACCATCGGCATCATCGAGGGTCAGACCCGTCATTTCCTGAAACCGCGTGTAAGAGCAGGCATCGATCTTACCCGCACGCAGCTTGTAGAAGAATTGGCGCAAAGCAGCGCGCGCATAGGGGCTTTCAAGATTGTCCTCGGCGCGGAACATGTTCTGTCCGCCAGTCTCACGCTGACCCTTGGTGATCGCACCGAGCGTGTCGAGGCGACGCGCAATTGTCGACAGAAACCGTTTCTCGCCTTTGACATTGGTGGCAACGGGGCGAAACAGCGGCGGCTGCGCTTGATTGGTTCTGTTGGTGCGCCCAAGACCCTGAATGGCGTTGTCCGCCTTCCAACCAGGCTCGAGCAAGTAGTGCACGCGCAAGCGCTGGTTCTTGGCTCCAAGATCCGCATGGTACGAACGCCCCGTACCGCCCGCGTCTGAAAAGACCAGAATGCGCTTGGTATCATCCATGAACGCTTGGGTTTCTCCGAGGTTGGAGGAGGCAGGTCTATTCTCGACTTTCAGTCGCCCCTCAGACGTGCGTACGATCCTGCGCTTGCGCCCTGTGACCTCTGCCACCACATCCCCGCTGAAATGCCATAGGATCTGATCCAGCGCGCCTTGGACGGGTGCCAATGCGCCAAGATGCTCGATCAGATCATCGCGGCGCTGCTCGGCCTCACGGCATATGATCGGCGTGCCATTCGCATCCACCGCAGGACGGGATCGCAGATCACCATTCTCATCGGTGTAGGGCTCAAACAGCTGCGTCGGGAAGGAATGTGCCAGATAATCCATCACGTATTCCCTCGGCGTGATGTCGACCTGCAAATCATGCCACTCAGATGGTGGGATATCGTCAAGACGGCGCTCCATCAACGCTTCGCTGGTTGAGACGACTTGCACGACGGCGGCATGACCTGCGGCGAGATCCGCTTCAATGGCTTTGATCAGCGACGGACACTTCATGGCCGTGATTAAGTGATTGAAAAAGCGCTGCTTATTGCTCTCAAACGCTGACCGCGCTGCGGATTTAGCCTGCGGGTTCAATGTGCCCCCCTCAGACGAAATACCTGAGGCTTCCAGTGCTGCTTCGAGATTGTTGTGAATGATCTGAAACGCATCCGCATAGCTGTCATAGATCGCGACCTGTGCTGGGGTCAGATCATGAACCAGCATGTCGTATTCCACGCCAGCATAGGACAGCGACCGCGCGAGATAGAGCCCGAGGGCTTTGAGGTCGCGCGAAATCATTTCCATCGCCGCAATGCCACCAGCTTCCATTGAGGACACAAATTCGGCTTGAGTCACGAAGGGGAAATCACCCGTGCCCCAGAGGCCAAGACGGGACGCATAGGCGAGGTTGCCAACAACGGTTGCGCCAGTGGCCGAGACGTAGAGG
>CAYZKE010000561.1:0-2417 GCA_964478505.1 uncultured Loktanella sp. | reverse complement strand
GGCGTCGGTTACATCGCATACACCTCTTTGCTTGATGCGGCTGAAAGCCCGCTTTCGTTGGCGGCAGATCACAAAGCAACCGAGGCGCTGATCGCGCAGAGCGGCATTGCACACAGTTTCCTGCGCAACGCATGGTATAGTGAGAACATGCTCATGAGCCTTGAGCAGGATCTGAACATGGGCCAGCACTTTGGCGCAGCGGGCGACGGCAAGTTTTCCTTTACAACGCGGGGTGATCTGGCAGAGGCCGCAGCAATTACACTCTTGGGCGGATATGATGGTGAAACGCTGGAACTAGGCGGTGACGAAGCGCTGTCGATGTCAGACTACTGCGCGATCCTGTCTGACGTTGCAGGCAAAACAGTGACTTATGTGGATATGCCCGCGCAAGCCTATCAAGAGGCGTTGCAGGGCGCAGGGTTGCCGCCGGAATTTGCAAGTTTCCTTGCGATCACCGATGCGCAGGCTGCGCATGGCGCCCTGCAAGACGACAGCAAGACCTTGTCCAAGATGCTGGGCCGTCCGACCGTGACAATGGCGGACGTCCTGCGCAACGCTTTGCAAAAGTAGGCAAATCCTAGGTGTTCATAAACTGGCCCCCATGTCGCTGGGGGCCAGTCCCGTGCGCGTGAAACCCGCCCTTAACTGACACGAGGCACTACTCTTCGCGTAGCAACATAACCAAGGCCGCGATCGTCAACGCGACGCCCGCCAGGACCCAGACCGGCGGTGGCGCACCCCCCAAAGCCAGCGCCCAGACAATCACCCATGACGGGACAAGATAGGTATAGGCCATCACCTTGGAGCTTGGCAGCCGCATAGCTGCGAATTGCAGCAAAACGAAAGTCGAGGCACTGGCAAAAACCGCCGTATAGAGGATTGTCAGCCAGACAATTGCCGGCAGCGCAGCCCAATCAGTGGCCATCAAATCCGCCCACCCCCACACAGTCAGCAGAATTGATCCTGCCAGCATGACACCAAAGGAAAACACGGCCGCACTTTCTCCGCGGTTCAGTTTACGCACCAATGGCGTGTAAATCGCATGTGCCGCGCAGCCCGCAAAATAGATCGCTTCACCCCGCCCTATCTCAAAACGCAGGATTGCCGCGACATCGGCGCGGAAAATCACCCAAACGGCCCCAACGGCCCCGATCAACAGGGCCAAAGCAATGCGCGGGGTCAGTTTCTGGCCCAGCAAGAACCAGCCAAAGCCGGCCGCCATGATGGGTGTTAGTGTAAAAACCGCCGCAGCGCTGACGGGAGGTGCAGTTTTCAACCCCTCGAACATCAGGACGAAATAGGTGCACAGGAACACGGCGAGAAGAATATAGCGCCAAGGCGCTTGCGCGGCCGCGCGCGGCATACCCGTGGTCAGCAACAACGCCACCCCTACGACACCAGTCGCGATCCAGAATCGCACCGCGTTCAGCGCAGTGGGCGTGATTTCGTTGGCGGCCAAAGCACCCAAGGCAAATGACCCTGCTACCAGCATCGAGAATGCGAGCATCGCCAGATGCCCGGCACGGGCGGGCAGCATCACGGTTCCAGCGTCTTGATACGGTCTTTCAGATAGCGCAGGAAAGATTGCACCTTTGTTGTCCGGTGCAAATCAACATGCGTCACGATCCAAAGCGGCACAGACCAGATATCACGCCGTGCAACGACTTCGACCAATTCGGGATGCGTGTGAAGGGCGTGGGACATAACAAACCCGATCCCGGCCCCCGCGATCACCGCATCCTGCAAATTCCGGTCATCTGTTGCCCGAAACGTAAAGCGGTCCTCGGTCACGACCTCACGCAGCCAGCGGGTATAAGGGGCGCGGCTGTTGTCATCGTCCTGCGTGACAAAGAAATGGTTCTTCAGATCCGCCTCATCCTTGGGCATGCCTTGCCGCGCGATATAGGCCTGAGAGGCGACCAGCGCCATTTGATGGTACATGAAGGGCTGCACCACGTTGTCCGGCTCATCCGGCATTTTGCCGGCACGGATGGCAACATGCGCCTCACCGTATTCAAGCCGGAACACACGTTCACCCGTGCGATAGCGCACGCGTACGTCGGGATGCTCTGTCTGAAACCCCACCAGAATAGGGGTCAGAATAGGAGATGCCAGCGCGAGAGACGTCACCACCAGATCGCCCGAGACACCCTCACCCTGCCCTTTGATGCGCCCTGCAAGCTGCGTGAACTGATCATCCGTAGCTTGCGCCACCTGCAAAAGGTCTTGTCCGGCTTCTGTCGCGGTATAACCGCGCGCATGACGCTGAAACAGCTTAACGCCCAGCCGTTGTTCCAGCGCATCAATATGCCGGATCACAGTGGCGTGGTGGACCCCAAGCTGCTCGGCAGCGCCGCTGACAGTGCCTTGGCGCGCAACCTGAAAAGCGGTCCTGATTTCATCCCAGTTGTCCATTT
>CAYZKE010000560.1:0-2422 GCA_964478505.1 uncultured Loktanella sp. | reverse complement strand
TCATGGCAAGCCGAAACAACTCCGGCAGACAAGATCGCCTATATCAACGATCTGTCCAGCAGGGGTGCCAAAGTCCTGATGGTGGGTGACGGTCTGAATGATACAGGTGCGCTCGCTGCCGCTTATGCGTCGGTGTCACCGGCAACGGCAGCAGACGCCTCTCGCGCAGCTTCGGACATCGTTCTTCTCAACGACAGCCTGACACCGCTGATCGAACTGCCCTTGGTGGCACGCGCCGCACGGGCGCGCATCAAGGAAAACTTTGCTTTATCCACACTCTACAATATTATCGCTGTGCCAATCGCACTGGCAGGCTTTGCGACACCGCTCATCGCCTCAATTGCCATGTCGACATCCTCGATCACCGTGCTGCTGAATGCATTGCGTCTGAAAGGGAAGCTATGAACATCCTTGTGGTCCTGATTCCCGTCTCGTTGTTTCTTGGCGGTGTAGGCCTTGCTGCCTTCCTTTGGAGCTTGCGACACGACCAGTACGAGGACCTTGAAGGTGATGCCTGGCGCATCCTCTCCGAAGACGACGACGCCCCGCATAAGCCCTGACTGTCGCACCCACCATCCCTATTATCGGCCCGAAAATATCCTGGGGAGCGGGAGGGGTAAAACCCCTCGCTTACCGCGCCGTGTCCGCACGGCGCAAACCCTCGAAAACAAAGCGGCTTCCCAGCTCTTTGAGACCGCTTTCAAAAAACTGAAAAATCGATGCAACGCGCTGTTGACACACACTGATGTGATCCTTACCTACACATCGTTATCACTCGACCCTGTTGAGTGCTAACATGGGAGAAACACGAACTGGAGAAGTTCAGAGATGGCATTTAAACCACTTCACGACCGTGTACTGGTCCGTCGCATTGAAGGCGACGAAAAGACAGCAGGCGGTCTCATCATTCCTGAGAACGCAAAAGAAAAGCCAGCAGAAGGCGAAATCGTCAGCGTTGGTGAAGGTGCGCGCAAGGACAGCGGCGAGCTGATTGCGATGTCTGTCAAGGCAGGCGACAAAGTGCTGTTTGGCAAATGGTCCGGCACCGAGGTCAAGATCGACGGCGAAGAGCTGCTGATCATGAAAGAAAGCGACATCCTCGGCATCATGTAAGCCGACCGGTCGCCCTCACATTTCCAATCATTCAAGGAGCACATGAAAATGGCTGCTAAAGAAGTAAAATTCGATACCGATGCACGGAACAAGATGCTCAAAGGCGTCAACATTCTTGCAAACGCGGTAAAAGTCACACTCGGCCCCAAAGGCCGCAACGTGGTTCTGGACAAATCGTTCGGCGCGCCACGCATCACCAAAGACGGTGTATCTGTCGCAAAAGAGATCGAACTGGAAGACAAGTTCGAGAACATGGGCGCGCAGATGGTCAAAGAAGTGGCCTCACGCACCAATGACGAAGCAGGCGACGGTACAACAACCGCAACCGTTCTGGCACAGGCCATCGTCAAGGAAGGCATGAAATCTGTTGCCGCCGGCATGAACCCGATGGACCTCAAGCGCGGCATCGACATGGCGACAGCCAAAGTGGTTGAAGCCATCAAAGCGGCGGCACGCCCTGTCAACGACAGCGACGAAGTTGCACAGGTCGGTACAATCTCTGCCAACGGCGAAACTGAAATCGGTCGCCAGATCGCCGATGCGATGCAGAAAGTCGGCAACGAAGGCGTTATCACTGTTGAAGAGAACAAAGGTCTTGAGACAGAGACAGACGTTGTTGAAGGCATGCAGTTCGACCGCGGTTACCTGTCACCCTACTTCGTGACAAACCCCGACAAGATGACAACAGAACTCGAAGACGCCATCATCCTGCTGCACGAGAAGAAGCTTTCTTCGCTGCAGCCGATGGTGCCACTGCTCGAGTCGGTCATCCAGTCCGGCAAGCCACTCTTGATCATCGCTGAAGATGTCGAAGGTGAAGCGCTGGCAACTCTGGTTGTCAACAAACTGCGCGGCGGTCTGAAAATCGCAGCGGTCAAGGCACCTGGTTTCGGCGATCGCCGCAAAGCCATGTTGCAGGACATCGCGATCCTCACAGGCGGTCAGGTCATCTCCGACGATCTGGGCATGAAGCTTGAGAGCGTCACAATCGACATGCTGGGCTCAGCCAAGCGCGTGTCGATCACCAAAGACGAAACAACCATCGTTGACGGTGCAGGCGACAAAGCCGAGATCGAAGCCCGCGTTGCACAGATCCGTGGCCAGATCGAGGAAACAACATCCGACTACGACCGCGAGAAACTGCAAGAGCGCGTGGCCAAACTGGCTGGTGGTGTTGCTGTTATCCGCGTCGGTGGCATGTCCGAAGTGGAAGTCAAAGAGCGCAAAGACCGCGTTGATGACGCACTGAACGCCACACGCGCTGCCGTACAAGAAGGCATCGTTGTTGGTGGTGGTGTTGCACTGATCC
>CAYZKE010000559.1:0-2423 GCA_964478505.1 uncultured Loktanella sp. | reverse complement strand
GCCTGCACCGACACATCAAGCGCCGAGACGGGTTCGTCGCAGATGATCAGTTTCGGTTTCAGGATCAGCGCACGGGCGATCCCGATCCGCTGACACTGGCCGCCCGAGAACTCATGGGGATAACGGTTGATCAGATTGGGCAGCAGGCCGACCCGTTCCATCAATGCGCCGACACGTTTTTTGACCTCGGCGCGGGGTGTGTTCGGCTCATGGGTGATCAGAGGCTCAGCAATGATCTCGCCCACGGTCATGCGCGGGTTCAGCGCGGCAAGCGGGTCCTGAAAGATCATCTGCACATCGCGGCGGTGCACGCGACGTTCGCGCGTGTCCATGTTGGCAAGGTCTGCGCCTTCGAAGAAGATGTTCCCGCCAGAGGAGGGGATCGTGCCGACGATGGCGCGCGCGAGTGTGGATTTGCCTGAGCCGCTTTCGCCGACGATGCCAAGGCATTCCCCCGGTTTCAGGTCGAACGATACTTCGGAAACGGCGTGTAGTTTGCGTGGCGGTGTCCACGGCCATGCACCGGGTTTTGCGACATCGAAAGTGACCGACAGGTTACGGACTGACAGAAGGGGGTCCATTATGCGATCTCGCTTGCGGGAAGGTGACAGGCACGGCGACGGTTGCCGGTGGTTTCCATCGCGGGGCGCTGGTTGCTGCAGTGATCAAGGCTGACCGCGCAGCGCGGCGAAAAGGGGCAGCCTGTGGGCAGGTTTGACATGTCCGGCGGTTCGCCCGCGATGGTCAGAAGGTCGCCATCATCGCGATCCAGACGCGGCACGGCCCTGAGGAGTCCGCTGGTGTAGGGGTGGGCGGGGGTGGCAAAGATATCGTCGGTGGTACCTTCTTCCATGACCTGCCCGCCGTACATCACCAGCGTGCGGTCACAGAAACCTGCGACGACACCAAGGTCATGGGTAATCAGGATCACAGCGGTCCCGAAATCCTGACGGATATCGCCCAAAAGCTGCATGATCTGTGCCTGCACAGTCACATCAAGTGCCGTTGTCGGTTCATCCGCGATCAAAAGGCGGGGTTGGCACAGAAGCGACATGGCGATCATGATCCGCTGGCGCATCCCGCCCGAAAATTCATGCGGGTACATGGTGATCCGCGCGGCGGCATCAGGGATGCGTACGGCGTCAAGCATGTGCGCGGATTCCCTCACTGCTTGGGATTTGCCGATGCCTTTGTGCAGCATCAGCACCTCGGCCATCTGGTCGCTGACCTTGAGATAGGGGTTAAGCGAGGTCATCGGGTCTTGAAAGATCATCGCGATGTCCTTGCTGCGGATCGCGTTGAATTCGCGCTGCGACATTTGCAACAGGTCCTGACCGTCAAAGCGGGCCTTCCCCGTGGCGCGTCCGTTCTTGGCCAAAAGCCCCATCGTGGCAAAGGCGGTCTGGCTTTTGCCGGACCCGCTCTCGCCAACAATCGCAAGTGTCTCGCCTTTGTCGATATGGAAGCTGACTCCGTTTACCGCGTTCACGTCGCCGTCGGCCGTAGTGAAGGTGACTTTGAGGTCTTCTATTTCCAACAGGCTCATATCTAGCGGTCCTTGGGGTCAAGCGCGTCGCGCAGGCCGTCGCCGACAAAGAAGAAGGCGAAGATGGTCACGATGAAAAAGAAAAGCGGGAAGGCGATCTGCCAGTAATAGCCGAACTGCATGGTGCGCGAGCCTTCGTTGATCAAAGCACCCAGCGAGGTGGCAGGTTCCTGGACGCCAAGGCCCAGAAAGCTGATGAAGCTTTCGAAAATGATCATATTGGGCACCAGCAGCGTGGCGTAGACGATCACGATGCCCAAGAGGTTCGGCACAATGTGGCGCAGGATGATCTTGAGCGGGCGCACGCCGGTGGCGACGGCGACTTCCACGAATTCCTTGTTCTTGATGGTGAGTGTCTGTCCGCGTGCGATCCGCGCCATATCCAGCCAGGAGATCAGCCCGATGCCGAGGAACAGCATGAAGATCGAGCGGCCGAAGATCACCAGCATCAGGATCAGAACGAACATAAAAGGGATCGACATCAGCACATCGACGATCCGCATCATGATCCCGTCAATGCGCCCGCCATAGTAGCCTGCGGTCGCCCCATAAAGCGTGCCGACGATGACGGCGACCAAGGCCCCCACGACACCGACCATTAGTGAAATACCGGTCCCCTGTACGGTGCGTGCGAACAGGTCGCGCCCGTTGCTGTCGGTGCCGAAATAGTGCCCTGTTTCAAGGGAAGGGACGCCAAGGTATGCGTTGCTGCCGATCAGGCTGAAGTTGACGAAATCACCCTCGTATTGGGCGATAAGCCCCCCGAAGAGCGCAAAGCCTGCCACCGCACACAGCATGATCAGCGATATGACAGCGGCGCGGTTGCGCAAGAACCGTGTGCGCGCATCGGCCCAGAGCGACCGGCCTTTGACTTCGG
>CAYZKE010000558.1:0-2427 GCA_964478505.1 uncultured Loktanella sp. | reverse complement strand
TAAAACAAAAATCGCGCGAATATGAAGCCTTGAAGGCCGAGATAGCGGGGCTGAAGAATGACGTGTACGGTGAGAATAGTGATAAACAGCGCTAATTTTTGTTATCCCGGATCTGGACACTTTTGAATTGACGGAACGACATCCTGCAAAAGAACTGATACTGTCGCATGATCGTGCTGTGACAAAGGGCCTACATGTCGATACAGGAAAAATCTTGAGTTGTTGTGCGGCTGCTGATTGCGTGTTGTGAACATCTCATCCGTTATCCCACTGTGAGGATCCTGGCCTTTGCAATGCACTAAGAGGCTGGCCAGTCGTAAAATGACACAGCGACCAGAAAGTGCTGCGATATTTCCGTTTGCGTTTGCAGCTGCGTGAGTTGTTTCGCAAGGTACCTATGACCAATGCAAAAAACGGTCTGAAATAGCACAACGTTATTAAATATTAACATGACTTGCTTTATGGAAAAACAATGAAAGCCATCTTCATTTTGCCATCGCTGCGAGAGCTTTATTCTCGGCCATATGATCAGTCACTGAAAAGAGTGGCGCCGAAACTGGACATCGATTGAGCAGCAAGGCGAAATATAAAAACGAGACTGCAGAGACACGTACTATGTTATCAAAGAAAATAAGCGCAAACTGCTTTCGTTATGTCCAGAGCATCAAGAGACTGTTGCGCCCCCCCTTGCACCGCATAGAAAGCGACTTGCCCGTGCGCGTTCTTGGGACAGATTATGGAGGGTGGCCTGTCATTGAAGACAGTCTTTCGTCAGAAAGTTCTGTTTATAGCTTTGGTGTCGGTCAGGACATCAGCTTTGATCTTGCACTGATCGCGGAATACGGCTGCAAGGTCGCGGCCTTTGATCCGACGCCGCGATCCATGGCCTGGGTTGAGAGCCAAAACACCCCGGATCTGTTTCAATTCTATCCGGTAGGCCTTTCCGATGCCAATCAGGTTCTGTCGTTCTATGCACCGGTCCAAGAGGATTTCGTGTCCTATAGCGTCTCCAAGCGTACAGACAATCAAGAGCGCGTGGAACTTCCTGTCAAACCGCTTGATGAGATCATGTTGGACTTGGACGATACGAAAATCGACTTCCTGAAGATGGATATCGAGGGATCTGAGTATCCTGCAATCACCGATATGATCAGGAAAGAGATCTTTCCCGCGCAGCTTTGTGTCGAGTTTCATCATGGGATGTTCGGCCACACCAAGGATCAAACCCGAGAAGCGGTGACGGCGCTGAAGAACGTCGGCTACCGTATTCACTATGTTTCAAGCGGAGGGCGCGAGTATGGTTTTCATCGTTCCGCTTGACCAAAACAGTTATGCGATATCTATCCGACCGACTGTCTGCGAACTCTCTTTACGGAAAAGACAAAATCGCAAGTGTCCCGCAGGATGACTGGCTGGAAGATGATCCCACGCGTTCCATCAGCATCTGGCGCTATATCCGCAGCGGTTATCAGTCAGGCGACCGGAAGTCTGGTCAGTTTCATTTTTACATTCCAGCTTCTCCACATCCTGACACCACGTGAATTCGGGCTTTTTGGGATGGGCTTTGCTTTGGTGATGATCATCACCGGGTTCTGGCAAGGGTTCTTTATCACGCAATACATTGTCCTTGCCCCCAAGGAAGATCCCGCGCAGTTCCCCGGACAGGTCTATGCCACGATGTCGTTGGTTTCACTCGCGACGCTAGCGGCATTTGTTGCCATTGCCGCAACGCTGCAATCCTTTCTGGGACTGGGGCTGATGGCCTTGGCGATCGGCGTCTCGGCAATCGCCTTTTCGTATAAAGAGTTTCATATCCGCCACGCATTCAGCACCGGACGCGGAAAGCAAGCGATGCTGATCAACGCCGTGATGGGCGCAGGGTTGCTCGGGTTTATGGCCTTTCAGGCGATGATCGATGCGGAAATCACCGCTGATCTTGCCTTCGTTGTCTTTGCTTCAATCACCGGTCTCGCAGCGATCGTCGGACACTGCGTCTCTGGTCTTACGCTGTTCAGCCAGACGCGTGGTGACGTCATTGAAACGTTCACAAAGCTGAGCGTCGGCGGAAAATGGGCTGTTGCGACCAACCTGATCGCGTCATTTCGCAACAACGCGCACATTATTTTCCTTGCAGGTCTGATCGGACCTGTCGCCGTGGCGCAGGTGAACGCAGCACGGCTTTTTGTTTCGCCGCCCTTGTTGCTCATTGCAGCATTGGCCAACGTGATTTTACCAGATTTTGCGCGTAAGCTTCATGACGCCGGGCCAGCAGAGTTGCTGCGGTCGATTGGCAAAACTGGCACCGCGTTGTTTGCGGTTGTGGTCACCTATGCAGGCGCGCTCGTATTGGCTTGGCCATACTTGGAGCCTGTTCTGGTCGGCGAGCAGTATCAGGGATTGCTCCCCTTGGTGGCAACTTGGTGTGTC
>CAYZKE010000557.1:0-2432 GCA_964478505.1 uncultured Loktanella sp. | reverse complement strand
GCGCGCAGGCCAAGGTCGAAGGCCGTAACTTTGACATTCGCAAACAGCTTCTGAAGTTCGACGATGTGATGAACGAGCAGCGCAAGGTGATCTTCTCGCAGCGGCGCGATATCATGATGGCAAAGGACCTTTCAGAGGTCACAAAGGACATGCGCGATCAGGTGATCGACGACCTTGTTCATGACTACATGCCACCAAAAACATATGCAGATCAATGGGATACAGAGGGCCTCGCAGAAAGCGTGAAGGAGCATATCGGCCTTGATCTGCCTGTTGTTGCTTGGGCTGCCGAAGAGGGTGTGGATGATGACGATATCCGCGAACGTCTTGAAGAAGCCGCAGACAAATACATGGCCGAGAAGGCAGAAGCCTTTGGTGACGAGACGATGCGCAATGTTGAAAAGCAGCTTTTGTTGCAAACCATTGACGCCAAGTGGCGCGAACATTTGCTGACGCTTGAGCACTTGCGCTCGGTGGTGGGTTTCCGTGGATATGCCCAACGGGACCCGCTGAACGAATACAAAACCGAAGGGTTCCAGTTGTTCGAAACCATGCTGGAAAGCCTGCGCTCTGATGTGACGAAAAAGCTGGCGCAGATCCGGCCGATGTCGAAGGAAGAGCAGGAACAGATGATCGCCCAGATCCGCCAGCAGCAAGCAGCTGCAGCTGCAGCGACGGCAGCTGCAGCGGCCCCTGCGGCGGCGGCTGAGGCTACGGGAACGGTGCGTGAAGGTTTTGACGAAAACGACCCAAACACATGGGGAAACCCTGGTCGCAATGACAGCTGCCCCTGTGGATCAGGCAAAAAGTTCAAGCACTGCCACGGTCGGCTCGCCTAATTTCTGACATAATCGGAACACGCTAAGACCTTTAGCCAGTCCTGTTAACGTCACGCTAACAGTGCATCTTCATCCTAGCTTAATTTCAGCTGTGAGGGATGGGGATGTCTCGCTTAAAAACAATCAAGACAATTGCGTCCACGCTCACCGTGGCGCTGTCGATTGGATTCGTGGCGCAGTATGGCGAAACGACACCGGACATGGTTGGTGCCGGTACGCTTGAAACCTACAACAAACCTCCCCAGTCCTTGATGTTGTCGACCAACGCCGAAGGGCAGGCTGTTTTTGGCGTACCCAACATCGTAACAACCCCTCTGGACCATACAGCCAATACAAAACGGGTAGTCGCGGTTGATTCAGTTTACACGGAGTTCGACACCCCACAATTCCAGTCCATCATGGCCACGCCCATGCCGGGATGCGAGACCGTCATCAATACCCGACGCGAGACAGCTGCTCTTGTCACACTTAGCATCGCGTCACCTTGCCTTACGAACGAATCCTTTGTTGTGTCCCACAGTGGCCTTCGCGTGTCTGCAACCACGGACCGAAGCGGCAATGCGCAGGTGTTGATGCCTGCTCTGGTTCCAAATGCTGAATTCGAAGTGACGTTTGACAATATTCTCAAGGCTTCGTCCAACATCTTTGTTCCGGAGTTGCGCCGCTATGACCGTGCGGTCCTGCAATGGTCGACGACAGATAACATGCGCCTTCATGCGCTTGAGAATGGAGCGCAGATTGGTGATCCCGGACATGTTTGGTCTGCGTCGTTCCACACTGCCGAAGACACACGTGCCGGCAAAAACGGTTTCGTCATCTTTCTTGGTGATGCCGAGGCCGAAATCCCCTTTCAGGCCGAGGTCTATACTTTTCCTGAGGGGCAGATGAACCGCAACAGTGGTGTTGATTTGCGCGTCGGTGTCACTGTGACTACCGCGAACTGTGGTCGGGAAGTCGATGCAGGTACGATCCAGACCAATTCGGGCCAGACGCTTGTGGTGAAAGAGATCACGCTTCAGATGCCTGCCTGCGATCAGGTTGGTGAAGTGACGTTGATCCGCAACAAATTCACAAACCTTGCAGTGGTTTCGAACTAGGTGGTTCTGTCAAACAGACCCAGTGACCGAAAGCTGGTTTCGCTGGATTTTCCAATAATCAGATGATCATGCACGGTGATATTCAGCGCCATTGCGGCGTTCGTGATTTGCCGTGTCATCTGCACATCGGCATCTGATGGCGTAGGATCACCGGATGGGTGGTTGTGCACAAGGATAAGGGCGCTTGCATTCAGTTCGAGCGCGCGTTTCACAACCTCGCGTGGATAGACCGGCACATGATCGACCGTGCCCTTTGCCTGTTCCTCATCGGCGATGACAGTGTTCTTGGTATCGAGAAACAGGATGCGAAACTGCTCGGTTTCGCGGTGCGCCATCGTCGTATGGCAATAGTTCAGTAAAGCATCCCAGTTCGAAAGCACGTGGCGCTGCATGACCTTTGAGCGCGACAGACGGTGCGCCGCTGCTTCGACCAGTTTGAGTTCTAGCAGAACGGCATCGCCAACGCCCTTGACGCCGGAAAGCTGGGCTAGAGGTG
>CAYZKE010000556.1:670-2435 GCA_964478505.1 uncultured Loktanella sp. | reverse complement strand
CGATCAGGCCGCCCCGATCCACGGCGATCTGGACCAAAGCCACCGGACCAAGACACTTGATAAATTCCGCGACAATGATCTGCGGATTCTTGTGGCCTCTGATGTGGCCGCGCGCGGTCTGGATATTCCTGCCGTCACGCATGTTTTCAACTTCGACGTGCCAAGCCACGCCGAGGATTACGTGCATCGCATCGGCCGCACCGGTCGTGCGGGCCGCACTGGCACTGCGATCATGATCTGTATTCCACGCGACGAGAAGAACCTCGAAGATGTGGAGCGTCTGGTGAACCAGCCAATCCCGCGCCTTGACGTGCCCGGTGGCAAAGCAACGCCGACACCCGCACCAGCCGACGCTGCTGGCGAGACGACCGAAGAAAAGCCCAAGCGGACACGTAGCCGCCGCAAGCCGGAGCAAAAGACAGAGACCCCAAAGGCGCAAGAACCCACGGTCGTTGAGGCAACGGAAGAGGCCCCGGCACGTGAGCAAAAGCCACGCGAAGACCGTTCACGCGGTGGGCGCGGGCGCGGAAACGACCGCCGCGACACTGGCCCGAAAATCGTAGGCATGGGTGAGGATACGCCAGCGTTTATCGCGCTCAGCTTTGCCGAGCGGGCCAAGAACTAGCGCCACTTAGCCAGCCGTCTTGAAGCGGATGTTCCTTAAGCGGGAACATCTGTTTTTGTTTGGGCGACCTTACGCAGGACAGGCGATCTGGATACGGTTTTCAGACAATAGCCGGTCACCAGCAGGTCTGATCGTCACCCCTTCACGCTCATTGATGATCCGGTAGCCTTGCGGACAAAGCCGTGCTGCATAGTTGTTGCGTTGTTGGTAATAGGCCTCTGCCCCAAGCGGATCAGCATAGCGTGTCACACTGAATTCGTAGACATCGTTTGCACCTTGGCGGCCAATCGGTTGACTGGACGGATCGGTCATCATGCAGCCGGACAGTGTTACCGCCGCAACAAGCAGGGGAAGGGGTTTAAGTTTCATTGTCAGTCACCTCACAGGTTTTGCCCATGAGGTGATGATGATCAAAGCAAGTCGTCAAAACTATGACATTGGCGTGTTGGCACTGGCGGGCATCACGCCCTACCAGAAGCGCATCGAGAGCATATTTCTGTGGTCTGTTGCCCGAGATCTACCCCAGCCTTGACACAATCACGGTCACTTCCGGCTTCTTGCCGATCTCGCCTTGTGCCGACCGCCTTGCAATAGTCTTGAGCTCTTTTTCCAACTTCACTTCGTCGCGCAAGGTCTTCGCGTCGGCACGGTTCACGAACTGACTCAGGTCTTCTTCGACCACCTCGACAAGTGCCGCATTGTTTCGGCCGGTCTCGGCCAGCCCCATGATTTCGACCCAAGGGTCGCCCAATGGCTCATCATTCTCGTCAATGATCAGCGTCACAATCATATGCCCGTTCATTGCCATGCGGATACGGTCGCGCACGATGCCGTCCATCGCGCCCACTTGCACGGTGCCATCCAGATACGTCCGACCTGTGTCGATATACTCGGCTACGGTCGGTTGATTGCCTGACAGGTCGATCATCATCCCGTTAACCGCCACGATTCCTGACAGCCCGCTTTCGGCACCCAGCTTGACATGCTCGCGCAGGTGGCGATGTTCGCCGTGCATCGGGATCAGGGTCTGGGGTTTGGTGATCTGGTGCAAACGCAGCAGATCGGGGCGGTTGGCGTGGCCTGACACGTGGTATTTGCCGCCCGCGTCGTCAATCACATCCACGCCCAGCTCGGACAGCT
>CAYZKE010000556.1:0-660 GCA_964478505.1 uncultured Loktanella sp. | reverse complement strand
CAGGAACGTATCGCCGTCCTGTAGCTTGATCCCCATATAATTGCCCTGTGCAAGCTGCGCGCTGGCCGCGCGGCGTTCGCCTTGGCTGCCGGTGACCAACAACATGACGTTGTTGCGTGGCATCTGCAGCGCGTCCTCGGGCGACACCACAGGCGGGAAACCTTTCAGAATGCCCACTTCGGTGGCGGCTTCGACCATACGCCGCATGGCACGGCCCAGCAGAACGACCGACCGGTCCGCCTTTTGCGCGGCAATCGCCAGTGTTTTCAATCGCGCGATGTTGGAGGCAAAGGTGGTCGCCACGACCATGCCCTGCGCTTCTTTCATCATCTCGGAAATCGCGTCACCGATCGAGGCCTCGGACCGGCCCGGATCACGCGAGAACACGTTGGTACTGTCACAGATCAGCGCCTTGACGCCATCCTTTGACACCTCTTCCCAAAGCGCCTCATTCCACGGATCGCCGACCACAGGGGTTTCGTCGATCTTGAAATCGCCCGAATGCAGCACGCGTCCTTCGGGCGTATCAATCAACAGGCCCGCACTTTCAGGGATCGAGTGGCTGATCGGCAGATATGACACCGTGAGCGGGCCGCATTTGATCATCTCGGGGTAGACCCCCACGACCCTGACCACGTTTTCAGGATGCCCGTGTTCTTC
>CAYZKE010000555.1:1617-2449 GCA_964478505.1 uncultured Loktanella sp. | reverse complement strand
GATGGGCAAGGCGATGATGGGCACAGGCGAAGCCGAAGGCGAAAACCGCGCTATTCAGGCCGCCGAGAAGGCCATCGCGAACCCGCTGTTGGACGAGATTTCACTCGAAGGCGCCAAGGGCGTGCTGATCAACATCACCGGTGGGTATGATCTGACACTGTTTGAGCTGGATGAAGCCGCCAACAAAATCCGTGAAAAGGTTGATGGCGATGCGAACATCATTGTTGGCTCGACACTTGACCCAAGCATGGAAGGCCGGATGCGTGTGTCTGTTGTTGCAACAGGAATCGATGCGTTGGCCAAATCAACTGTAACGCCTGTGCCGCGCCGTTCCATGGCTGCACCGCTTGCACCTGTCGCAGAAGTGGCCGCGCACGTTGAGGAGACTTTGCACGAGGTACCCGCAGCGACCGTTGCCGAACCTGTCGCCGCAGAGCGCACATTGTTCGAGGAATTCGAGGCACCTGCACCGGCCCCACAACCGGCAGCGGCCTATCAGCCAGCACCACAGCCACAAGCCGTTGCTGACGATCTGCCTCCGCCGGCCTATGCGCCGCGCCAAGAGCCAGAGATGACCGAGGCCGATAACTTTGTTGCACCACGTGCCGCGGCACCCGGCACACCGTCGCCAGAGGCGCTCGCGCGCCTACAGGCCGCTGTGAACCGTGTGCCAAATAATGGCGCTACGCCTGCGCCACAACAGCGGGCTTCTGCACCTGCAGCCGTCGCAACAGATGCAGACAAACCGCGGTTCGGGATCAATTCTTTGATCAACCGGATGACCGGTGCGCAGGGCGAAACTGCCCCGAAACAAACAGGTCGTGCACAGCCG
>CAYZKE010000555.1:1022-1607 GCA_964478505.1 uncultured Loktanella sp. | reverse complement strand
CGTCAGGCGAACTAAGTTCTGATCATATGTTGTTTTGACGTAACGTCGAGCTTGAAGAGAAGGCCGCCAATGTGCGGCCTTTTTCTTTTGTTTCTAAGGGCTTGCGACGTCTGGCCGCATCTTGCCACAGTTTGTAACACAAGTGTTTCAGACCGTCGCAAAGAGTGAGTTGAGTGATCAGGTGTCGCACCCTAATTGAAGTACAAGGAAAAAATGCTGCAAAGGCGAAATAGGCGTGCAAACGACATTAAAATCTGACGTTGTTTTCGAGGGCACTGGTCTGCACTCGGGCGAAGCCGTGCATGTTGTTTTGAAACCTGCCGCAGCGAACACTGGTGTGGTTTTCCGCCGGACTGATATTGCAGGGCAGCCGAGGCTTGTCGCCGATTTTCGCAATGTGATTGTGTCGCCACTGAATACCCGTCTGAGCAATGACGCCGGTGTGACCGTCTCAACCATCGAACACCTGATGGCGGCCCTAGCTGGCTGTGGCGTGCATAACGTGCTGATCGATATCGATGGGCCCGAAGTGCCTATTCTTGATGGCAGTGCCGCCAGCTTTGTGCGCGGGATCGTTGCGGCGGG
>CAYZKE010000555.1:0-948 GCA_964478505.1 uncultured Loktanella sp. | reverse complement strand
AAGCTGTCACCCTCCACGACGCTTCAGATCGATTTCGAGATCGCCTTCAAGGATGCCGCAATTGGCCGTCAGCAAAAGACGCTGAATATGGCCAATGGCGCCTTCGTGCGTGAACTCTGTGATAGCCGAACGTTCTGCCGCTCTGCGGATGTGGATGCGATGCGCGCCAATGGGCTTGCCTTGGGTGGCACATATGAAAACGCAGTTGTCGTTGATGGCGATAAGGTGCTGACACCCGGTGGTCTGCGCCACGCGGATGAGGCGGTGCGTCACAAGATGCTTGATGCCTTGGGCGATCTTTACACTGCAGGCGCGCCGATCCTTGGGCGCTATACCGGTTCACGTGCAGGTCATGCGATGACGAACAAGCTTTTGCGGGCGTTGTTCGACCAACCTGATACATGGCGTTTCGTGACATGTGATGCACAAATCGCGGCCCGTTTGCCCGGTGTTGGCGTGAGTCTGGCCGATCTGGCCGCTGTCGCCTAAATCCGCCCTCCCACCGACAGTTGATCACCGTGCTGTCAAAAGGCATTTTGCACCCGATTTTTCTATGTTAGACCAAAGCGGAACGACGCGGGGGTACTCCGCCGGTCAAGCAGCCATTGTGTGAGTGAGGACGCGAAAATGTCAGTCGAGAAGGGCACCGCCAGCCGTTGGGTGTTTCGTGTTGGCGCCGTCGTCAGCTTGGCCGTTTTGGTGGCCTGTAGTGGCGAAGGAAGCGGTGAACCGCTTGATAGTCTCAGCGCGCAGGCCATTTTTGAGCGCGGTGAGCGGCAGATCGCGAACGGCAATCCCGATGATGCAGCCTTTACCTTTGGCGAAATTGAGCGGCTTTACCCCTATTCGGAATTCGCAGAGCGTGCGCTGATCATGCAGGCCTTTGCCTATCACCGCGATGAGGACTATCCCAACAGCCGCGCGTCCGCGCAGCGTTACCTTGATTTC
>CAYZKE010000554.1:982-2449 GCA_964478505.1 uncultured Loktanella sp. | reverse complement strand
TTTTATGTCATCCCCAGAACCTGAGGACTGTGCATGGCTGAAAACCAAAAACCCACCGCCGAAGATCGGCCCGTCGGCAAACGAGTCAGCGCGCTCAAAGCCCTTTGGCCTTTCATGAGAACCTACCGCTACAACATGATCGCGGCAGGCTTTGCGCTTGTCTTTACGGCCATGGTCGCGTTGAGCTTGCCAATTGCGGCGGGGCAGGTTGTCGATACCTTCGGGCTGGCGAGCGGCGAGATTAGCCAGCACTTCGTGACAATGCTGATTATCGCTGTGCTGCTCTCATTCGGAACGGCGCTGCGCTATTACTTAGTCACGCGGCTAGGTGAACGGGTTGTTGCAGACATTCGCAAGGCCGTGTTCAACCGCATGATCAGCATGAGCCCTGCGTTTTATGAAAAAATCATGACAGGTGAGGTGCTTAGCCGCATTACCACAGATACGACATTGATCCTTTCGGTCATCGGCAGCTCGGTTTCGATCGCATTGCGAAACATCCTGATCTTCATCGGTGGCGTGATCCTGATGCTGCTGACCTCAGTCAAGATGAGCGCGATGGTGCTTTGGCCGATCCCGGTGGTCCTGTTCCCGATCCTGTTTCTGGGGCGTCGTGTGCGCAGCCTGTCCAAGGAAAACCAGGACCTGATTGCTGAATCCAGTGGCGATGCGTCCGAGCAGCTCTTGTCTGCACAAACCGTTCAGGCCTTTACACACGAAGAACTCAGCCGCGCCAAATTCGACGAAGTGACGGAACAAAGCTATCGTTCCGCCCGCCGCCGGATCATGACTCGCGCGGCGCTGACGGCCATTGTGATCTTCATGGTATTCGCCGCGATCGTGCTGTTTTTGCAGATGGGTTCCCAAGACGTGGTTGCGGGTGAAATCACCGAAGGCGGGTTGGTGCAGTTCATGATCTACACCATCATGGTCGGCGGCGCTGTCGCGGCCCTGTCCGAGGTTTGGGGTGAATTGCAACGGGCCGCTGGTGCCACGGAACGTCTGGTCGAGCTTCTGACAGCCGAAGACACCGTGCAGGATCCGGCAGAGCCTAAGACGTTGGCACAGCCGGTCAAAGGCACCCTGCAATTCGAGAACGTGCAGTTCCACTATCCGTCGCGACCGCAGGTTTCTGCCCTTGATGGCATCAACCTTGAGATCAAGGCGGGTGAGACCGTCGCACTTGTCGGCCCGTCCGGAGCGGGCAAAAGCACGATCATCCAAATGGTGCAGCGGTTCTATGACCCCCAGTCCGGTGCGGTCAAAATCGACGGTATGGACCTGCGAGAGCTTCTGCGCTCCGATTTCCGCCAGCACATCGCGCTTGTCCCACAAGATCCTGTGATCTTTGCCGATACGGCGCGCGAAAATATCCGCTTTGGCAGGCCCACCGCGACCGACGCCGAGGTCGAAGAGGCCGCAAAAGCTGCCGCCGCCTATGATTTTCTCAAAGCGTTGCCTGATGGT
>CAYZKE010000554.1:0-959 GCA_964478505.1 uncultured Loktanella sp. | reverse complement strand
GATGCACCGATCCTGCTCTTGGATGAGGCCACCAGCGCGCTGGACGCCGAAAGCGAATATGCTGTGCAGCGCGCGGTCGAGGAACTGGCGCGGACCCGTACGACATTGATTGTCGCGCACAGGCTGGCCACCGTCAAAAAGGCCGACCGCATTATCGTTCTGGAAGACGGCAAGATCGCAGCTCAAGGCACCCATGATGCGCTTGTGGCCCAAGGCGGGCTTTATGCGCGGCTGGCACGGCTGCAGTTCACAGAAGGTGTCGCGGCGGAATAGCCGCGTTTTTCGTAGCGTCAGACTTGTGATTGTTTTTGTTTTTCACCACCCTGTCTGCTCAGGGAGGCAGCATCACGCTGCGTGAAAAGAAAACAGGGAGGAGACGACATGGCTTTTGCAACTGTCGCGGATCGGGACGCCATCGAAAACGAAAAGCCGTGGGAGGCCCGCAACACGGCCACGACCACCTTTGAACTGCTCAGCCGGACTGCCGCAAAACATGGGTCAAGAAAGGCCGTCACCTTCAGCCTGTTCTCTGACCCCGATGCGAAATGCGAAACGCTTGACTGGAACACCCTGCGCGACAAGACGGCACAAGCCGCCAATATGTTCCGCAGTCTGGGTGTCGGTGAAGATGATGTCGTGGCCTACCTGATGCCCAATGCGACTGAAACAGTCCTGACATATCTGGGCGGGCAGGTGGCGGGGATCGTCAACCCGATCAACCCGCTGCTTGATGCCGAACAGATTGCCGCGATCCTGCGGGAAACCAAAGCCAAGGTGCTGGTCACGCTCAAGGCCTTTCCGAAAACGGATGTTGCCCAGAAAGCCGCCGAGGCCGTGCGCCTGGCCCCAAATGTCACCCATGTGCTGGAAGTCGACCTGCACCGTTATCTGACAGGATTGAAACGTCTGATCGTGCCGCTGATCCGCCCTAAGAACCCGGTGGCCCACAAAGCCACGGT
>CAYZKE010000553.1:0-2456 GCA_964478505.1 uncultured Loktanella sp. | reverse complement strand
GGTGTCGCCAGCCTTGCCGCTTACGGCGAAGTCTTCCAGCGCAATATCACGGCCTCGGGCGTTGTCCCGCAGATCAGCCTGATCATGGGGCCGACGGCGGGTGGCGCGGTTTATTCGCCTGCGATGACCGACTTTATTTTTATGGTCAAAGACAGTTCCTACATGTTTGTCACAGGTCCTGATGTGGTCAAGACCGTGACCAATGAACAGGTCACCGCCGAGGAACTGGGCGGCGCCGGGACCCACACCAAGAAATCGTCCGTGGCCGATGCGGCCTTTGAAAACGATGTCGAGGCAATCGCCGAGGTGCGTCGCCTGATTGATTTCCTGCCTTTGCATAACCGCGACAAGCCGCCCGTGCGGCCTTTCTTTGACGATGTGAACCGGATCGAGGAAAGCCTTGATACGCTGGTGCCTGATAACCCCAACATGCCCTACGACATGAAAGAACTGATCACGAAGCTGGCGGACGAGGGCGACTTTTACGAAATTCAGGAAGAGTTCGCCAAGAATATCCTGACCGGATTTATCCGCCTCGAGGGATCAACCGTCGGTGTGGTTGCCAACCAGCCGATGGTACTTGCGGGCTGTCTTGATATTGACGCCTCACGCAAGGCCGCGCGTTTTGTCCGGTTTTGCGATGCCTTCGATATTCCGATCCTGACCCTTGTTGATGTGCCCGGGTTCTTGCCCGGGACTAGTCAGGAATATGCAGGTGTGATCAAACACGGTGCCAAGCTCTTGTTTGCTTACGGTGAGGCGACGGTGCCAAAGGTCACCGTGATTACCCGCAAAGCCTATGGTGGGGCCTATGTGGTGATGTCGTCCAAGCACCTGCGCGGTGATTTCAACTACGCATGGCCCACATCCGAGATTGCCGTGATGGGTGCCAAAGGGGCGACCGAGATTATCCACCGTGCCGATGCAGGTGATCTCGAAAAGATCGCCAAGCACACCAAAGACTACGAGGACCGTTTTGCCAATCCGTTTGTCGCCGCCGAAAAGGGTGTCATCGACGAGGTGATCATGCCGCAGTCGACGCGCAAGCGGATCTGCCGTGCCTTTGCGTCACTGCGTACCAAGAAGGTCCAGACGCCTTGGAAAAAGCACGACAATATTCCGCTTTGATGTGCCGGTGTGATCATAAATTCGCAGAGGACCTGTCACCGTTTCCTGTCTGCGGCAAAGTACTGCCGACGATTGCTGTGACGGCCGCACCGTCCGGCTACTATATTTGGAGCTATTTTTGATGTCCGCCCGAAATCTAGACAGGTCAGCGGGGCGCTGCCGAAATTCTGAGACTTTGCCGCAACAATGGTTGCAGTTTGGCTTGGAGGTATTTGAGAAAAAAGAATTTTTGCCTAAGATGCTGGTGCGTGAGATTAAGCTCGCGTGTCCGCGGGGCCAAGGCGACACAGATCGCCAAACGCCTTGCACGCATAGAGGCAGGCAAAAACAATGGTACAAGGACTTCTGGCTTTCACGGTGGCAGCGCTTATGGCGTTGGTTGCCGTTTCAGGCAGCCATGACCGCGCACCGCAGCAGATCACTTCTGATGTGGCCGCTCAGCAGCACGTCAATTACGACGGGCTCTTCTAACGAAAATCGCTTTCTTGGATGGGCCTACGGGCCCATCCGAACCACCTCTCTGATAATGGGAGGCGCCAATGGCTAACCTTCCATACATGGATAAACACCGCGGGTTCCCGGGGCGTTTGCCCGGGACAGACTTTCAGTTCACCCTGCGGCGCGCCAACAAAGACGGGGCGACCGCGCTAAGCGAACGCATCCGCTATCCTGACCGCCGTCCGGCAGACCGCCGCGCCGATGCCGGTTTCATGCAGGCGCTTTGGGAAAATTTCGGCGACGAACCCTTCGTGCGCGGCAATCTGGATGCAGGTCGTCTGAGCTGGCTTTTCGGGCGCGAAGTCATCCCTGCCGAGGACCCGTTTGATCCCGCCAGCTATGAGGCGATGTTGCAGATCGACGTCAAAGTTGCGCGCCAGAACTTCCCTGAAGTTTTCGGGGATGAATGATGATTTTTGCCAACGTGAACAGAATGTTAACGAAACAATCTAGGCGGGAAATCGCTCAATTTCGCGCGGTGTTTCAACATGGCTGTTCAGGGTCCGGATATTACGGCACGTTGGGACCTGTAGCGGGACAATCCAATGCGGGTTCTGCTGCAAATTCTCTATACCGTTACCCTTCCCCTCATCGGCCTGCTTACTCACCAGGCAGGCCGATAACGGAAATCCGCTTGTCCGCACGAAAAAACAGGCGTGATATTGGATATCACGGGGAAATCGCTATTCATCATGGCGCAGACTGCACCAATTGTGGGGCGGTCGACATAACAACGATAGGCTTAAGATTATGCAAAAGACATCAATCATCCTTGCGACAGTGGCAGTATTTGGTTTGGCAGGTTGCCTCGATAACGACGTTGAGCGCGG
>CAYZKE010000552.1:0-2462 GCA_964478505.1 uncultured Loktanella sp. | reverse complement strand
TGCGGGCATCAGATTGGCTGTGATCACTGCGATGCGCGGATGGTCGAACACCGGTTCCTAAAACGGTTGATGTGCCATCAGTGTGGCGAAACAAAACCTTTGCCGACGAAGTGCCCAAGCTGTGAGGCCGAAGACCGGCTCAGTGCTGTTGGTCCCGGCGTGGAGCGTATGGGCGAGGAGGTGACAGCACTTTTCCCTGACGCGCGTGTTGCTGTGCTGTCTTCTGATCTTTACGGCTCGGCCCGCGCGATGAAGGCGCATATCGAAGAGATTGCCGAAGGTGGTACGGATATCATCATTGGCACGCAACTGGTGGCCAAAGGCCATAACTTTCCGTTGCTTACGCTGGTCGGTGTCATTGATGCTGATCTTGGTCTGCAAGGATCTGATCTGCGCGCGGCGGAACGGACGTTTCAACTGATGCGGCAGGTTGCGGGCCGTGCAGGGCGGGCGGAGACCCCCGGCGAGGCACTCTTGCAGACCTATCAGCCGGAACATGCCGTGATCCGGTCTATTCTGGCGGGGGACGAGGAAAGTTTCTGGTCCGCTGAGGCGGCAGAGCGCAAAGCCGCAGGCGTGCCGCCTTATGGTCGGATGGCGGGGATCATCCTGAGCAGCCCGAATGTGCAGGAGGTCTTTGATCTGGGCGCGGAAATGGCGCGCATGGATGGGCCGTTGCGCCAGATCGGGGCGCAGGTCTTTGGGCCGGCACCGGCACCCATTGCACGGGTGCGTGGGCGGCACCGGGTCCGGCTGCTGGTGAAGGCCGACAAGTCCGCGCCGCTCCAACAGGCGCTTGCCAAATGGGTGGGGCAGTTCCGTCTGCCGGCAAATTTGCGCATAGCGATCGATATCGACCCGCAGAGTTTTTACTAGCCTGCCGAAGCCTCCGGCGGGAGTATTTCGGGCAAGATGATAGCGCTAGTCGATATTCGGATCGGCGTAGTCGCCCATTTCCTCGCGCCAGTGACGGCGGCAGAGCGAGACATAGCGTTCATTCCCGCCCACGACGATCTGATCCCCTGCTGCCAGCACAGTGCCGTTCTCGTCACGGCGGACCACCATCGTGGCCTTCTTGCCGCAATGACAGATGGTCCGGACCTCGCGCATTTCATCGGCCAGAGCCAGAAGGGATGCTGAGGCGGGAAACAGGCGGCCACGGAAATCGACGCGTAGGCCGTAGGTCATGACGGGTACATTCAGATCATCCACAACGCGCGCCAGTTGCCAGACATGGGCGGGCGTCATGAAATGCGCCTCGTCGAGGAACACACAGGCGCAGGGACCTGCGTTCAGGCGGGCGGCGATCATCTCGAAGAGGTCATCCTCGGCGCCAAAGGTGTCGGCATCCGCGCCGATGCCGATCCTGCTTCCGATGCGGCCAACACCTGCACGGTCATCAAAGCGCGCGATCAGCAGATAGGTTTGCATCCCACGTTCGATGTAGTTGTGCGACGCCTGCAAGAGCACGGTCGATTTGCCCGCATTCATGGTGGAGTAGTTAAAATAGAGCTTTGCCATGAAAAGTGATTAGCGCCGGTCTTGCCAACTTGGCAAGACCGATACGCAACGCAAATTGGCGTTAGTTGAGCTTTGGAATGAATTGACCCCAATGAAAACGGACCGCGGTCCAAACACATCGCGCCACTCAGCGCGACAACTCTTTAACCAGCCCCAAAACACGAGACTGAATTATTTCTGTCACACAGGGCATTGGCGTTGTATGGGAATAGCGAAATGATTTTCCCCTGCCGCAAGAGGCAGCAGCACGATGACGGAGTACACCTATGGCGGGTTATGGCGGCTACTTGAAAAAACATACCGAGGCCCTGGTCAAAGATGTCGGTATCGAAGCCGCCTGCGTGCTGACAGGGAAATCCAAGGCGACCTTGGGGCGCTATTATTCTGATAGCAGCGAACACGCCGACCGTTTTATGCCGGTCGATGCTGTGGCCGCTCTCGAAGCAGCGGCGGCCTATCCGCACGTCACATCAGCGCTGGCCGAACTGAAGGGTGTCACCCTGTCCTACGACACAGATCGCGCCAATAGCACGGGTGAAATCAACACCGATGTTATCAAGCTGAGCCAGCGTTTTGCCATGCTGATGGCAGAGTATAACCAGTCCATTGCGGACGGGGTCATTACCATCAACGAGGCCAAGCGGATGCTGCGGGAAACCACAGCGCTCCAGCAGGTATTGCTGGATATGAAACTGCATCTGGAAGAGACGTCGTGACGGAGATCACCGCATTGGACGCGGCCGGCTAGATCAGTGGAACAAACGGTACGCCACAGGCAGCGAGAGTAAGCAGCAGTAAGGTGGTGATAAGCAGCTTCATGGGGCGATCCTGGTTCTATGCGCGTTCGACAATAACAGAACCCACAGAATAGCCTGCACCGAAGGAGCAGATCAAACCTTTATCGCCAGTTGCCAGGTCGCTGGAGTGTTTGGAAAACGCGA
>CAYZKE010000551.1:0-2464 GCA_964478505.1 uncultured Loktanella sp. | reverse complement strand
GCCAAAGGCGGCGGCGAAATGCAGTGGATGATTTGAAAGCTCAGGCTGCGACATAGTCGCAGGTGTCTCGCTTTAAGCGCGGGAACGCAATTGTTGTTGGCGTTTTATGGCACCAAAATGTTGTTTCGGCCGCTCTGGGCGCGACGATTTGATATCGCGCAGTTTGCCAATCAGCTCCCGCCCTGCCTTGGGAAGCCCGTAAGATGCATAGCGCGACATCCACGAGGGCAGTTCTTCAACCGCATGGGCATGCAGAACCATCTTTCTTTCCTGCGCAGTCAACTGGTCAAATGGCACCTCACAGGTTTCTCTGCGCATCAGGTCAACACAAAGCGCCATCAGGCTCTGTTCCGCGTCATCAAGGGTTGGGGCAGCAAATGTTGTGAGATACCGGTCAGCCAATTGATGGTTCAAATTGGCGAAGCGACGCCGCACCAATTGATGACCAAAAAGCCAGATTGCCACAACACTCATGAACAAGAACAAAATACTCACTGGCAACACCGATCCATTTTACTGCCCCACGATACCTTATGTAGTACACGTTTGTCGATAATTCGTCTTAATTAGTACATTCCCAAGTCGTTCAGATAACAGAAGATGAATATGTTGTTTCGTCGTTGACACCTCATGCAGCCGCTTTATAAGCCGCTCATTCATTGGTGTTGGTGGCCCGCGCAAGCGGAACCCTGTCGTCCCGGCCAAATCCGGGGAAAGGACAACGCCCTTCGCAATATAAAGAAGGAGATCAGCGTATGACTAAACGTACCGCTGCCAAGTACAAAATTGACCGCCGGATGGGCGAAAACATCTGGGGTCGTCCAAAATCACCCGTCAACCGTCGTGAATACGGCCCCGGCCAGCATGGTCAGCGCCGCAAGGGCAAACTGTCCGACTTCGGAACACAGCTGCGCGCGAAGCAAAAGCTGAAGGGTTACTATGGCGACCTGACCGAAAAGCAGTTCCGCCGCATTTATGGCGAAGCCGAGCGTGTGAAAGGCGATACAGGTGAAAACCTGATCGGTCTGCTTGAGCGCCGTCTGGATGCCGTCGTTTACCGCGCCAAGTTCGTGCCAACTGTTTTTGCAGCACGCCAGTTCGTGAACCACGGCCACGTCACAGTGAACGGCCAGCGTGTGAACATCCCGTCCTACCGCGTAAAGGAAGGCGACGTGATCGAAGTGCGCCAGAAGTCCAAGCAGCTTGAGCTGGTTCTGGTCGCGTCCCAACTGCCAGAGCGCGATGTGCCTGACTATATGGACGTGGACCATAACAAGATGACAGCGACTTTCGTGCGCACACCGGGCCTTGGCGATGTGCCATATCCGGTCACGATGGAACCAAACCTCGTCGTCGAATTCTACGCCAAGAACTAATCTTGGCAATTCTTCGGCGAGATGCCGGAGCACACTCTTCAAGGCCGCTCCGATCCGGGGCGGCCTTTTCATTTCCAAGGCCCACCAATCCACTGGCTTTGCATCCAGCGGGGCGATAGAACGGGCGAAACGAGACGGGAACGAACTTTCATGGCGGACGGCATTCAACCCCAACCGGGCATTCTGGACATCGCACTTTACAAAGGTGGCGATGCACATCTGGACGGCGTCAGCAATGTGCTCAAGCTGTCGTCAAACGAAAATCCTTTAGGTCCAAGCGACGCCGTCAAAGAGGCGATCGTGCGCGCAACCCATGATTTGCACCGCTATCCGCCCACCGACCACGCGAAACTGCGTACAGCCATTGCAGAGGTTTGGCATGTCGACGCCGAGCGTATTTTTTGCGGCGTTGGTTCTGGCGATGTCCTGAAACTTCTGGCTGAGGCATACGCCGGCCCCGGTGATGAGGTTGTCTTTACCGAACACGGTTTCTCCATGTACCCGATCTATGCCCACGCCTGCGGTGCGACACCCGTCGTGGTGCCCGAGAACGAGCGCGTCGTCGATGTGGATGCGATCCTTGCGGCCTGCACGGACAAGACGAAACTGGTCTTTATTGCCAATCCGGCCAACCCCACGGGCACGATGATCGGCAGCGCCGAGGTGGCACGTCTGGCCGAGGGTCTTCCGCCGCAAGCGCTTTTGGTGCTGGACGGTGCATATGCGGAATTTGTCGACGGGTTCGATGCAGGTAAAGCCTTGGTCGAAGCCCGCGAGAATGTCTTCATGTCGCGCACGTTTTCGAAAATCTACGGCCTTGGCGGTATGCGTGTGGGTTGGGGCTATGGCCCTCAGCCGATCATTGATGTGCTCAACCGCATCAGAGGGCCGTTCAATCTTTCCTCAGCGGCCCTTGCAGCGGCGGAAGCTGCCGTGCGCGACACGGCACATACCGAAAAATGCCGTGTCGAGAACGCCAAATGGCGTGACTGGCTCGCCAATGCGCTTGCCGAACTGGGCGTGCCGTCTGATACCTCCACCGCCAACTTTATCCTTGCGCGGTTTGCCGATGAGGCTGAGGCGACGGC
>CAYZKE010000550.1:0-2467 GCA_964478505.1 uncultured Loktanella sp. | reverse complement strand
GGGGTCGAGGTCGAGTGTCACATGATCAACCCTGTCGAGGTCGAGGATATGAACGCCACGATCTACGAGATGCAGTGCTCTGGCGAGGCCGAGGCCTGGACCGAGCGCGCGATGCTGATGCCCGATGCGCAAGGCACCGGACTCTACATGATCTGGAGCGGATATGCGTTCCGCTATGACCGGTGTGACGCCCCCGACCGCTAGTTCGTGCCCGTCAGAATACTGTCGAGCAGGTTGAGGATATCCTGCGCCGGTGCTTCGCCGCCCTGGCTTTCAAGTACACCTGTTGCAAACGGGCGTTGCGGGATGCTCATGGGCAGGGGCGTGGGTTGCTGGCCGCTCAGGACGCGCTGCATCGTTTCGCGCCATATCGTGGCAGGCAGGCCGCCGCCCGTTACGCCTGTCAGACGCCGGTTGTCATCGTAGCCCATCCAGACGCCTGTGACGTAATCGCCGGTAAAGCCGATAAACCATGCGTCACGTGATCCTTGAGTCGTGCCGGTCTTGGCCGCGATCTGCCAGCCGTCGATGCGCGCGCGCCGTCCGGTGCCTTCCTCGACAACCTTCGTCATCATCCATGTCAGTTGGCGCGCGGCCTCTTGGCGGATGATGCGTTCGCCGATGCCTGCGTCCTGCGCATCCATCAACGGCGTATCATCGCCCATAAAGCGCAGTTCGGTCAGACCGTAAGGTGTCACCGCCGATCCGCCATTCAGGATGCCTGCAAAAGCGCCTGTCATATCAAGCAGCGTGCTTTCCGAAACACCCAACGCCAGGGCGGGACCCGCAGCCAGATCGCCCTCGATCCCGAAACCGGCAGCAACATTGCGCACCAGTTCGCGGCCGACTTCTTCGGACAGCACGATCGCGGGAATGTTCCGGCTGGTGGCCAGCGCATCCACCATCGATACAGGCCCTACAAATTCGCGGTCATAGTTTTCGGGGCACCATTGGGGTGAACCGCGCCGTTGCCAGCACGTCGGGGCATCGTCGATCATATTGTAGGGTGACATGCCCAGATCAAGCGCGGCAGCATAGATAAAGGGCTTGAACGCCGATCCGGTCTGACGCAGCGCCTGTGTGGCGCGGTTAAACGCGCCTGTCGCACTGATGTTGCGGCCGCCTACCATGGCGCGCACGGCGCCATCGGCAGACATCACGACAATCGCCGCCTGTGCTTCGGACCCTTCTTTCACTTCGTTTTCAAACACCTGCAAAAGCGCCTCTTCGGCAGCGGTCTGAATGCGTTGGTCAAGCGTGGTGCGGATAATCACGTCTTCTGTGGTATTGCGGGTGAAGAACTCAGGTCCGCTATCCATCACCCAATCAGCAAAGAACCCTCCAGAGCTGGCGCGGGCTGCATCAGAAAGTGTCGCAGGGTTCAGACGGGCATCGCGGGCCTGTTCCGGCGTCAGATAGTCCTGATCTTCCATCAGGCCGATCACGACCGATGCGCGATCCTGCGCGCGTTGCAGGTTTCGGGTGGGGGCATTGGCCGAAGGCGCTGTAAGCAATCCGGCCAGCATCGCGGCCTGCGCGGGGTTTACCTCGGCTGCGGAAATCCCGAAGTAGCGCTGGGCTGCGGCCTCAAACCCGCGGCTGCCCGCACCCAGATAGGCGCGGTTCAGGTAAATCGTTAGGATTTCTTCTTTTGTGTATTTGATTTCCATCCCGACCGAGAACACCGCCTCGCGCGCCTTGCGCCAAAGCGATGACTGGCGGCAGTCGGCCTCATAGGCGCGCTCGCTCTCCCAGACGTTTGGATCAAAAGGCACGCCGAGGCACAACAGCTTGGCAGTTTGCTGTGTGATCGTGGACCCTCCGTTGCCGGAAAGCGGGCCGCGCCCTTCGCGCAGGTTGATCCGCACGGCCGAGGCGATACCACGGGGCGAAATCCCGAAGTGGCGGTAGAATCGTTTGTCTTCGGTCGCAACAACAGCATTGTGCAAATAGGGCGACACGGTTTCGGCGGTGACCATCCCACCAAACTGGTCGCCGCGCCACGCGAAAACACTGCCTGACACATCGGTCATCGTGACAGATCCGCGTGTGCGACCGTCGATCAGCTCTGAAACATCCGGCAGTTGCGACGCGAAATAAAGCGAAAAGCCCCCGATGATCAGACCCGTCACGAGGCCCACCCGCCAAGAGAGAGCCCAGATCAGGCGGATCATCCAGCGAAACGGCGCGAGGATCCAGCCGATCACGCCGCGCGGCTTGGCTCGCTTGGACACTGCTTTGCGCCGGGCCGCCGGTTTTGCGGGCTTCTTGCTCTGTCCCGTGGCCTTCTTGGCCGCCGGTTTTGCTGTATAGCGTTTATCGGCCACCAAAGGGGGCCGCTTTCTGCCGTTTCCACTCATGATCCGCTCGATTGACTGCTTTGGGTCTGATTTTTGCTCACTATAGCCTGCCCGCTTCAGAATGTAGAGCGCGGATGAGTCGGCCTATGAGCCTTTTTATGCTGCTT
>CAYZKE010000549.1:0-2471 GCA_964478505.1 uncultured Loktanella sp. | reverse complement strand
GTGTGTTGGTGATGGGCAAAATGCATGATCTGGTCAAAGTCGCGGGGGAACAGCTGTACAAAGCCGATGATGCGGCCAAAGACCTCGTTCAGTTTGCGGGTCCTGAACACGGTGGCATGGGACAGTTCGTGCTGGGCCGCGTAGAGGAAATTCAACAGAACGCCCAAAGCAAACCCCGTCACCCAAACCCATGCGGTGCCCATCGCCTGCGCATGCAGCAGCGCGACAACCACGATGGCACCGACGTGGCTGGCCATCTGCAACCCGCCTTGCAGGTCGGACCGTTCGGACAATTGCCGCAGTTCGTCTGGCGTCAACAATTTCCGGCGGGAAAAGCTGGCTTCCATCGTAAACCCCTTTCTTCACTCACGCACAGAGTAGCGGAATGGGCACGAAGCGCAAAACCTTTCCGGTCTTGCTGTAAGTGATCCATTTTACGCCACGTTGAGGGTGACGACCGCCACGACTTTCGCCATGATCGCCCAAAGCGGAGGCACTTTCATGACCCAATATCCCCATCTTTTGTCCCCCCTCGATCTGGGGTTCACGACGCTGAAGAATCGCGTGCTCATGGGCTCTATGCACACAGGACTTGAGGAAACAAAAGACTGGAACCGTGTGGCCGAATTCTATGCCGAGCGCGCGCGGGGCGAAGTGGCGTTGATGGTCACGGGTGGCATGGCCCCGAACGAAGAGGGTGGTGTGTTTCCGGGGGCTGCGGGCCTCTTTACGCCCGAGGATATCATCAACCACCGGATCGTGACGGACCGCGTCCATGATGCAGGTGGCAAGATCGCCATGCAAATCCTTCATGCAGGGCGTTACGCTTATTCGCCAAAATGCGTGGCACCCTCGGGCGTGAAATCACCGATCTCGCCGTTTCCGCCCACAGAACTGGATGAAGACGGTATCGAAAAACAGATCGCCGATATTGTAACCGCCGCCGCCCGCGCACGTGAAGCAGGCTATGACGGTGTCGAGGTCATGGGGTCTGAGGGGTATTTCATCAATCAGTTCCTTGTCACCCACACCAACAAGCGCACCGACCGCTGGGGCGGATCATATGAAAACCGCATGCGCCTGCCGGTCGAGATCGTGCGCCGTGTCCGCGAAGCGGTGGGCGCTGATTTCATCGTGATCTACCGTTTGTCGATGATTGACCTCGTACCCAACGGATCAACTTGGGAAGAGGTCGTCCAGCTTGCCAAAGCGGTTGAAGCTGCAGGCGCCACGATCCTGAACACCGGCATCGGCTGGCATGAGGCGCGCATCCCGACCATTGCAACATCAGTGCCGCGCCGCGCCTTCACGTGGGTCACCAAAAAGCTGATGGGCGAGGTCAATATCCCCATCATCACGTCAAACCGCATCAATATGCCCGAAGTGGGTGAGGCCGTGCTCGCCGACGGCTGTGCCGATATGGTCAGCATGGCGCGCCCTTTCCTTGCGGATGCGCATTTCGTAGCAAAGGCGGCGGCGGGCAAAGCCGCAGAAATCGCGCCCTGTATTGCCTGCAATCAGGCCTGTCTGGACCATACATTCAGTGGCAAACTTTCATCCTGTCTGGTCAATCCGCGCGCCTGCCACGAGACAGAGTTGACGATCACGCCAGCAGAGACGCCCAAGAACATTGCAGTTGTCGGTGCCGGACCTGCGGGGCTATCGGCGGCACTCACCGCCGCAGAGCGCGGCCATCACGTCACCATTTTTGATCAATCCGAAGACCTTGGCGGCCAGTTGAACATGGCCAAACAGGTGCCAGGAAAAGAGGAATTCTGGGGGTTGGTCGACTACTATCGCACGATGGTAGCGAAGGCCGGCATTACGTTGCACTTGGGCAGGACGGCGGCACCCGAAGATCTGGTGGACTTTGACGACATCATCATCGCCACAGGTGTCGCCCCACGCGACCCTGAAATCCCCGGGCAAGATGGCCCGAACGTTCTGTCTTATATCGATGTGCTGCGCGGCAAGGCGCAGGTCGGCAAAACAGTTGCGATTGTCGGGGCCGGGGGCATCGGCTTTGATGTGGCTGAATATTTGGTGACAGGCGACAGCCCGACGGAAGATCTGGACGAATGGCTGCAGGAATGGGGCGTGGGTGATCCCGCGCAGACACGTGGCGGATTGCGCGCGGAGGGCCCTCAGCCCGAGGCACCGGTGCGGCAGGTCACGCTCTTGCAACGCAAGGCCGAAAAGCTGGGTAAACGGCTGGGAAAGACCACCGGCTGGATCCACCGTGCAGGGCTACAAATGAAGAACGTGCAGATGATTGGCGGCGTGAACTACGAAAAGATTGATGCGGACGGCCTGCATATCAGCACGGGCGAAGCACGCGAAAACCCCAAGCTCATTGCCGTTGAGACGATTGTGCTTTGTGCGGGTCAGGTCCCGCAACGCAGTCTGGCGGATAAATTGGTCGCCCAAGGGCGCAGCGTTCACGTGATCGGCGGGGCCGATGTTGCGGCGGA
>CAYZKE010000548.1:0-2489 GCA_964478505.1 uncultured Loktanella sp. | reverse complement strand
TGCTTACACATTTGATGGTCTTGCCGTTATTGCCGGTGGGCTTGCGGCGGGGGATAAGCTGGTCGTCACAGACCCTTCCGTCGCGGTGCCCGGCATGGCCGTGAGGCCGGTTGAGGATAATGCGCTTGCACAGGCATTGGCGCGTCAGGCGTCTGCGCAATGATCGCCCTTTTCACACGCCACGCGACCGCTGCAAACATCCTTATGGTGCTGTTTATCGGCCTTGGCGTTGCGGCGCTCCCAACCTTGCAACGTGACAGTTTCCCGGAAATTCCACCATCCGATGTCGAAGTGCGCATCGCCTATCCCGGCGCAGCACCCGCTGATGTCGAAACGGGCATCTGTATGGTTGCCGAAGATCCGATCCGAAGTGTCGACAACCTGGCCGAGCTGACGTGCCAAGCGCGCGATAATATGGCGGTTCTGACAGCCGAGATTGTCGAAGGCGCAGATATGACGCGCTTTGCGGCGGACGTGAAAGCCGCCGTAGATGGCGTCACCTCTTATCCGGCAAGGGCCAATGCGCCGGTTACCCGCATTGTCGAACGTGTGGCGAGTGTGGCCTCGATTGCGGTGACTGGACCGACGGATCCGAAGGTTCTGTTTGCCTATGCCGATCAGCTTGCCGAATATCTCAAAGCTGACCCGATGATATCGCAAGCAACCGTTGGCGGCTTTTCTGATCGTGAAATTGTCATCGAGATTTCGGCCGCCGCCCTGCAGCGCCACGGATTGACGATTTCCGCAGTCTCGACTGCGTTGACACGCAACAGCCTTGATGTGCCAGCGGGAACCCTAGAAGGGCGGGACGGCGATGCCTTGGTACGGTTCGCTGGTGAGCGTCGAACCCCCGAGGAATTGGCGACGATCCCCTTGCTTGGTTCGGATATGGGGAGCGAAATTTTGCTTGGTGATGTGGCCCAAATCACTAACCGGTTCGCAGATGAATATGATGCGACATTCTACAATGGTCAGCGCGCAGCGATCGTCAGCGTTAATAAAACATCAGCGCAGGATGCGTTACGCGTGATGGCTGCAATCGAAGCCCGGCTGGACACGGCGCGCGCGCAGGCACCTGCCGGGATCGCATTGGCAATCTCTCAGGATAGCACCTCAAACATCACTGAAAGACTTCGGATCATCACAACGAACGGACTCCAAGGCTTGGTTCTGGTGCTGATTGTGATGGGTTTGTTCTTTGGGCTGCGTTTTTCTTTCTGGGTCGCGTTGACGCTGCCGGTCTCATTTCTGGGCACAATTTTCGCCATGCAGCTTCTTGGGCTGACGATCAACATGATCACTATGGTCGCGCTCTTGGTTGCGATCGGACTTTTGATGGACGACTCGATTGTAATCTCTGAAAATATCGTCCGTCGTAGACTTGCAGGTGAAGCCCCTATGCAGGCAGCACTGAAAGGGGTGGCACAAGTCGGTCCAGGCGTTTTGGCCTCGTTTTTGACAACGGTCATGATCGTCGGCCCACTTGGGCTTATGGCAGGTCAGATCGGCGCGGTGCTCAAATTCCTTCCCGTGGTCTTGGTCATTACCCTGATTGTGAGCCTGATCGAGGCTTTCTTCGTCTTGCCGAACCACCTTGCGCACGCCTTGCGCGGTGATATGCGGCCCAATCGCGTCAATCGCTGGATGAATGGTGTTTTCGATCGCGTTCGGGACAAAGCGATTGTTCCGCTGACACGACTGGCGCTGCGCTTCCGCTACTTCACTCTAGGGCTTGTCGGGTTTATTTTGCTGACCTCAATTACCCCTTTTACCGCTGGAGTAATCAAGTTCCAAAGCTTCCCGACGCTCGAAAGCGATACGGTCGAAGCACGCCTGTTGCTCGCGCAGGGTGCGCCATTGGCCCAAACTGAGGCGCGGGTTCAAAAGATCGTCGCCGCGCTGGAAGCGATTAATGCTGCCGAAACACCAAACCAACCGGACGGCCAGCCCCTTGTTCAAAGTGTGACGATTTCATTTGGCACGAACGCGGATGCTGCGTCTGAAAGCGGCCCCCATCTTGCGACGGTCAGTGCAAAGCTTCTGCCTGCGGGTACCAGAACGACAACTGTCACACAGATCGTCAACGACTGGAGAAAGGGGACCGGGCCCATGCCCGATATGGCCAGTCTACGCTTTACGGACAAGGAACGCGGTGTTGGCGGCAAGCCAATTGATGTGCGCCTACAAGGGCCGGATTTAGCAACGCTTGAAGGCGTCGCGCGCGAGATGCGATCCTTTTTTCGGTCCTTCCAGGGCGTGCGCGACGTCGCCTATGACCTGCGCCCCGGCAAACCAGAGTATGTCGTGTCTCTGCGGCCTGCCGCTGCCTCGGCGCTGGGTGTCACAGCGCAAGGCATCGCGAACGAATTGCGTGCAAGTTTCCGTGGCGATACCGGTCTGGAAGTGCAGGATGCATTGGGCGGTCTGGATATCGTGGCACGTCTCGATATGGGCGACCGGAACGCAGCCAGCGACATCGGAAGTATCCG
>CAYZKE010000547.1:0-2498 GCA_964478505.1 uncultured Loktanella sp. | reverse complement strand
TTCAATTTGCAGGTGCAGAGATAATCACAATGCAGTTGCAGCGCAATAAATATTCACAAATATATCCTTAAACGAACAAAAGTGTCGCAGCTAATTTCCTGCTGGCATGCTGCATCCAATGTCGTAAGAGACTATATGCCTGAATTTTCGCCTCTTCTCACCCCTATGATTTTTCTCTTCGCCTTTGCAGTTACGATGCTGGGCGGATTTGTCAAAGGTGCCGTTGGGTTCGCAATGCCGCTGATCATGATTTCCGGCATGGGTATTCTGATTCCACCTGAGCTGGTTGTTGCTGGCATTGTTTTTCCCATCGTGATCAGCAATGCGCTACAGGTAGCGCGTTCGGGGTTTGGCAATGCGCAGGCAGCCCTGAAAGATCACTGGCGCTACGTGCTGGTGGTTTGCGTGATGATTCTTGTGGCAGCGCAATTTGTACGCAGCATCCCCGGCAATGTCATGTTTATCGTGCTGGGCGTGCCGGTTGTCGGTCTCTGCATTATTCAACTCGTCGGTTGGCGCCCTCAGATCTCACCACGATGGCGGCGGCCTTTTGAATGGGTTGCGGGCGCACTGGCAGGAACGCTCGGCGGACTGGCAGGAACGTGGGGACCACCCACAGTTCTGTATCTGCTTGCATTAAACACACCCCGCTCAAGCCAGATGTCTGTGCAGGGTGTGATTTACGGGCTCGGGTCCGTGATGCTTTTACTGGGGCATCTGCAGTCAGGCATCTTGAATGCCCAGACTTGGGGATTTTCCGCAGCACTTGTGTTGCCCGCACTGATAGGAATGTGGCTCGGATTCCGTTTGGGTGACCGCTTTGATCAAGAGCGATTCCGGCGTGTCACGCTTTGGGTACTCGTGATTGCAGGCGTCAACCTGATCCGGCGCGGGCTGATGGGGTAGGGAAGGGGGAAGGTGGATCAGGATCCACCTTACGTTGTTTTACCCGATTGCAGCTGCTTTTACGTCGTCATCAATGAAAGGAACGTACTTTTCAAAGTTGTCGCTGAACATCGTGACCAGCTTGGCCGCTTGTTTATCATAGGCTTCTTTATCTGCCCATGTGTCACGCGGGTTCAGCAACTTATCGTCAACACCGTCCACGGATATCGGCACTTCAAATCCGAAGTGGGCATCCTTGCGGAAGGTGCTTTCGATCAGTGTCCCGTCGAGCGCCGCAGACAGAAGCGCGCGCGTTGCCTTGATCGGCATCCGTGATCCTGTTCCGTATGCACCGCCTGTCCAGCCGGTGTTCACAAGCCAGCATGTTGCACCATGGCTTGCGATTTTCGAGCGGAGCAGGTTGCCGTAGACCTCAGGGCGGCGCGGCATGAAGGGCGCGCCAAAGCAGGTGCTGAAGGTGGGTTCGGGCTCGGTTACACCGCGTTCTGTGCCGGCAACCTTTGATGTGAAGCCGGACAGGAAGTGATACATTGCCTGCGCTGGCGTCAGTCGCGCGATCGGAGGCAGCACGCCGAAAGCATCGCAGGTCAGCATGATGATATTCTTGGGGTGACCGCCCAAGGCCGTTTCAGACGCATTGGAAATGTAGTTGAGCGGGTAGGCACAACGCATATTTGCGGTCAGGCTGTCGTCTTCAAAGTCCAGTTCCAGCGTCTCGGGATCGAAAACCATGTTTTCGATCACGGTATGCGGCATAGAGCAGGTGGCGTAGATTTCAGGCTCTGCTTCGGGGTCGAGACCGATTGTTTTGGCGTAGCAGCCACCTTCGAAGTTGAACGTGCCGCGCTCGGACCAGCCGTGTTCATCGTCACCGATCAGAACCCGGGTTGGATCAGCGGAAAGCGTTGTTTTACCTGTCCCTGACAAGCCGAAGAATACGGCTGTGTCGACCGGATTGCCCGGGGCATGGTTGGCCGAGCAGTGCATGGGCATGATGCCCTTTTCAGGCAGCAGATAGTTCAAGAGCGTGAAGACTGATTTCTTGTTTTCGCCGGCATATTCGGTACCGCAGATCAGGATCAGCTTTGCCTCAAAATTCAGAGCGATGACGGTCTCGGACCGGCATCCGTGCTTTTCGGGATCTGCCTTGAAGGTCGGACAGTTGATGATGGTGAAGTCCGGCACGAAGCTTTCCAGCTCTGCGGCGTCCGGGCGGCGCAGGAGATGCCGGATGAACAAGCCATGCCATGCCAGTTCGGTTACCACACGCACATCGAGCCGATGTGCGGGGTCAGCGCCCCCAAAAAGATCCTGCACGTTGTAAGTGCCGCCCTTCATATGCTCAAGTATATCAGCATAAAGCGCATCAAATTTCGCTGGGTCCATGGGCGGATTGTTTTCCCACCAAATCGTATCAACCACGCCATCGGTTTTGACGACGAACTTGTCTTTGGGCGAGCGTCCTGTGTGCTTGCCTGTGGTGACAAGGAATGTTCCGCCTTTGCCCGTCACGCCCTCACCGGCGGCAACGGCCGCCTCGTGCAGTTCGGCTTCAGAGCGGTTGTAATAGACATAACCCAGCCCTGTGATGC
>CAYZKE010000546.1:0-2503 GCA_964478505.1 uncultured Loktanella sp. | reverse complement strand
GCCGCTGGATCGTTGGCTCACGGGTGCCGACCTCGTCAATCCGGCGGCGAATGATCTCGAGCGTTTGCAGTATCGTCCGCTCGTTCATCGCGGCCATTTCCGCATCACTCAACGTGATGGTCAGCAGCGTACCGTTCAGACGGACATCAATGTTGGTGGCCGCAGCACCGGTAAAGGACGCGACCGGTGTTGCCAAACTCCGTGCGATCTCAAAAGCGCGGGTCGCACCTGCCGCCTCGGAAATACGCACGCGCAATTCGGTCGGTGGGCTATCCTCGCGGGTAACGAAACCAACGGTATCACGCTCAACTGCCAAGGCATCGCGCACGGATGGCCAGAAGCCTTCAAGAAATGAGGCATGCACGTCCTCGACCTGCACTTCGACCAATAGGTGCGCGCCACCGCGCAGATCAAGTCCGAGGTTGACAAGACCCGAGGGCAGAAAATTGGGCCATTGCGCGGCATCGGCGGCAAGCGCGTCATTGGTGATACCGGTGTCGATGATCGCCATCGCATCATTATGCGTCTCGACCCGACCATAAAAGCCGTTGGGCAAGGCAAACATCAGACCAACGACAACTGTGATCCAGATCATCAGCTGCTTGGGGAACGAAATATTGAGCATAAAAGCGTGCCTCGCCGGCCAGTCTTAGGATTTTGCCGGTTCTGTTTTGTTCATGACGGTCGCAATTGTCGATTTGACGACACGGACGTTCACGCCCTTGGCAATCTCGACTTCGACTTCGTTGGTGCCGTCTTCTTTGACTTTCACGATCTTCCCGACCAGACCGCCTTGGGTGATGATCTGGTCACCCCGACGCAGGCCTTCGATCATGGCAGCATGCTCTTTCAGCTTTTTCTGCTGCGGGCGGATCAGCAGGAAATACATGATCGCGAAGATCAACAAGAGCATAATCAGGTCGGCAGGTCTCATAAATCCATCCCTTTTGGTCGTTTGGCTTTAGCGCCTTTGAAAGTCGCGGCACATTATGTCCGCCACCTGTGAATGGCAACCGCGATTGGCCCGAATTCAGCAGGCTTGCGTGCCATATGGGTTGGCTGTCCGCCGAAAGCAATCACAATGGTGCGCTTTCGGTGTGAATTGCTTTACGCTCCCAGTTGTCGGGGCTCTTTTGCAAAGAAAAAAGGCCCGCAGAGAACTGCGGGCCATTTGAGTACCTGTTGCGGTTGTTTAGACTGGTCCGAAAAGGAATCCACCTGAAAGCAAACCGTAGCCCAAGCTTGGCTGTGTACCAAAGATACCTGTTTCCAGATCGGTCTTCGCATCATCCAACATATTGCGGTCCAGACGCTTGCTTGCACCCATTTCGTAGCTCAGACCAACCGCAAATGCATCTGTTTCGCCGCCGAAATCGGCGTCAATGCTGGTGTAACGGGCCGTTGCTGCAATACCCGGTGCGAACGCATACGCACCACCGATCGAAAGCGCTGTATATTCGCCGATGAAATCGTCACCAGAAAGGGCTTCGACACCACCGTTGATGCTGATCGCATCATCAAAGCGGTACGCACCACGCACGCCGTAAACCGCAAACTCCACGTCAGAACCGCTTGTGTAGTAAGCACGGCCAAAAATTTGACCTGCATCATACTCTGCAGACAGGAAATAAGTGGTTTCGTCGACTTCGGAGAAGCTTTCAATAATACTGCCGACAGTCACGCCAGGAGCAACTTCGCCTTCCGCAAAGAGCGTGGTGATTTCCAACTCGTCAAACTCATCGTTAGGACGGTTGTAGTTGATAGCGACACCAAATGCGCCCGTTTGATACTGACCGAAAAGGTCATACCCGTTGAAGTCTTCTTCGCCCAAGAAGAAGTCGACAGTCGTGTTTGCGAAACCGGCACCCAACAGAATGTCGGGTGTAATCTCATATCCGGCATATGCGTCAAGAATGCGAACCGTAAATTCAGCTCCGCTGCCAAAGTCGATCTTGTCATTGGAAATGCCTGCGCCAAAAACGAACTGGTCAAAGGTGACCTCGCCTTCACCCTGCAGGTCAAAACCTGTCACGTCGTCGCCGCCATTATCGGGCGAGAATGTTGTGTACTCGAGGTCAAGCGCACCATAGCTCAGCTCCTGGGCGAAAGCAGGGGCAGCCATGATACCAATCGCCGCGATGGAAAGTGTCGTTCTAATCATTTGTTTTCATGTATAAACAGCCATTTCGTGGGCGCACGGTTTACGCAAAATCCTGCCACGAGCAACCCGTCTAGCAGTGTTTTTTCGTAGCCATTTCGAGGCATTTTTATGGCGGAGGAAACGACCACTGGTCTTAAAGCGGGTGAAGCGCGCTTCGGCGTTAAGGGACGTGATCGAACCAGTCAGCAAGTGCCTGTTGGTTACGCTTTCTATGCTTCACTTGGCCCTTGCAATCGTGCATATGACCTCCATCGCAATACGAAAAAGGACCGATGCTATGCATGATATCCGCACCATCCGTGACAACCCGGCTGCCTTTGATGCGGCCCTGTCTCGCCGTGG
>CAYZKE010000545.1:0-2515 GCA_964478505.1 uncultured Loktanella sp. | reverse complement strand
GATAACCGGCCCGCCATCATCTGCATGACAGGATGGGCGCGCACGCCTTCCTTGTAGGCATGCATCGCGACAACAAAGTCCTCGGTCGGCCAGTTTGTAATGGATGGAATACCGGTCGCCGCACCGCTTGCCTGATGGCATGCCGTGCATTCGCCGGACAGGTATTCGCCATATGCCGGATCACCAACGATAGCGAGGACCTCGGAGGCCACCGCGTGATCCACTGCAGCCGCTGTGGGTGCGGCCTCTGGAATGTTTGCCGGGCTGGACGAGAACAGCCGCAGATAGGCCAACAGATCATCGCGGTCCTGCTGTTCCGCGATCCCGCGAAAGCTCATCCGTGTGTTGGACACCAGCACCCGGGGGTTCTCAATGAAACTATCGAGCGTGTCATAGGTCCACACCAGCCCGCCCGCGGCAGCACGTTGAAAACCTGCCGAATACCGGAACCCCTCGGCCTCGCCTGCGGCACGGTCAAAGATATGGTTCAGTTGGGGACCAATCCGGTCAACCGCCCCCTGCCCGACCTGATGGCAACTGCTGCATTGGCGAAAGAGGTCTTCGCCCCGCTCGGGATCACCGCCAACTTCGGCATAGCCGTGGCTGGCGGCGCCCCAAAAGGCAAGCAGCAGAAGCTGACGACGCATTAGTCGTCAAAGCTCTGCAGATAGGCGATCAGTGCCGCAACCTCGGCTTCGTCCCCGACACCACGGAACGCCATCTTTGTGCCGGCCATTGTCCCGCGTGGATCCGTCAGGAACGCGGCAAGGCTTTCCGCAGTCCACACCTCTCCGGCGGCATTTGCCTGTTCGAAGACACCCGAGTAACGGAACCCGTCAACGGACCCGATTGTCTGCCCGATCATGCCATTCAAGACAGGACCCGTCCGGTTGCGCGCACCGTCGCCAACCTGATGGCAGGTCTGGCACTGGCGGAATGCACCTTCACCGGCGGCGATCAGAGCCGGATCAATCCCGCCCGCATCTTCGGCAACAGCAACCGCTGGAGTGGCCTCCGTTGCGGGCGCGCTGACTGCGGCTTCCACGTCTTCGTCCGGGGTAACATCGAGGAACGTCGCGCGCATCGTGATCTCGACGCTCTCCTTGCAGTTTTCCATGCAAGGTTCCGTGCGCCATTCGGCATACTCAAGCTCAGGCCGGTCATCGACGACAAAGCCGTCAGCGTTATACATCTCGACTTCCGTGAAGTTCTCATGGCTCAGCTCGAAATCGTCATCAACCATGTTGTTGGAATACAAAAGATAAGCCACGATCGCGTAAGTCTCATCCGGCGTCAGCGTACCCGCTTCACCAAAAGGCATCGACCGGTTGATGTAGTCCCATGCAGTCGAAAGATGGGGCCAATATGATCCTAATGTCTTCACCGGGTCACGATTTGCCAATGTGTCAAAACCACCGGCAAGCACAGGCCAGTTGCCAACACCTTCCGCAAAATCACCGTGACAAGAGGCACATTTGTCAACAAAGACCTCTTCTCCGGTAAAGACATCACCACGGCCTTCGGGCAGGCCCCGCCCGTTGGGCAGGACATCGACATCCCATGCGGCAATTTCTTCATCAAAGGCCACACGGCCCAAACCGTAGGTGCCTTCGATCACAGGCGCCGGTGCGGTCAGGCTTGCGCCGCTGACAGCGGCCAGAGCCGCAAGTTCTTCTCGCTCTTGCAGCAGGCGCGCCGCTTCCGCGGCTGCAGCCTGCGCTTCGGCGGTTGCTTGTGCGGCGTTTGCCTCAATCTGCTGCACGCGCGCTTCGAGCGAGTCGATCGTCGCAGCCCCGTATTCACGCGAGGAAATGCCATAGGCAAGCCCCAGCAACAGCGCGGTGCCACCAATCGCGGGGACGAAAAGATTAAGAGACTTCGACATTCTCGGCGACCCCTTCTTCGTTAACAAACCAAGTTTGAATACAGTTGTTGTGATAGACCGCGTTTTCGCCGCGCTTTTCGCGCAACTGGTCTTTTGTCGGCTGGACATAGCCGGTCTCGTCGATGGCACGCGATTGCAAGAGCATCGGGCTGCCGTCCCAGTCGGTGTCCAAATAGAAACGGGTCAAGGCTTTCGTATCGCCCTGCTTACCAAGCCGTGCTGTTTCCCACGTGATGCCACCGTCCTTGGAGACATCAACACGGGTGATCTGCCCATGGCCGGACCACGCCAGACCAGAGATCACAAGCGGGCCCTGCCCGTGTGTAATCGGCATTTGTGGGCTGGGTGACGTGATCACGGATTTCGCATCCATGACCCACGTCCACTTGCGGGCAATGCCATTCTCATAAACGTCGGTGTATTTGGACGTTTCTTCGCGGCTGCCAACGGCCATATCTGTCACCTGAACGCGGCGCAGCCATTTGACCCACATATTGCCTTCCCAACCGGGAACGACGAGGCGCACAGGATAACCATGCTCCATGCGCAGCGCTTCGCCATTGGCCTTGAACGCAACCAGCACGTCATCCAGCGCCTTTTCCATCGGGATCGAACGGCCATTGGATGAGG
>CAYZKE010000544.1:0-2527 GCA_964478505.1 uncultured Loktanella sp. | reverse complement strand
GTGCGCGGCTTGAGGAAGGCATGTTCTTTACCATCGAGCCGATGATCAATCTGGGCCGTCCCGATACCAAGGTTTTGACCGATGACTGGACCGCAGTCACCTTTGACCGCTCGCTGTCTGCGCAGTTTGAACACTCGATCGGTATTACCGCAGACGGATGCGAGATTTTTACGCTTTCGCCAAGCGGCAAGTTTCATCCGACATACGGCGGATAAACTTAGAGGGAAAATCGCCTGCGATTTCCCCTCTTGCGAACAACTTGCAACTGAGCGGCGGCGGCCCTATATTGCTTGTGTCGCTAGCGGTGACACCTTTCCCCTGAAAATTTGATGAGAAGGATGCACGCTATGCACCTGATGAAATCTGCCGCTTTGCTGGCCGCGCTTGGCCTGTCTGCAACAACCGCAACCGCCCAAGAGGTGACACTGCGCTTTCAGCACTTTGTCTCGCCTGCCAGTGCGAACCCCACCTATTTCATGCAGCCTTGGGCTGATGCCATTGAGGATCAATCGAATGGCCGCATCAAGGTGGAACTCTACCCCTTCATGCAGTTGGGCGGCTCTGCCCCCAACCAATACGACCTGATTCGCGATGGCGCGATTGATGGCGGCTGGGTGATCCCCGGCTATCAACCGAACCGCTTTCCGGAAGCCGAGGCGATGGAACTGCCTTTTATGACATCGAAGTCGGGCGAAGAAGCTAGTGCGGCGGCATGGGAGTTTACCCAAGAATACCTGATGGATGATTTCGCCGATGTGCATCTGATCGCGGCCCATATGCATGGCCCCGGCATCGTGCACAAACGCGGCGCATCCATTGAAACGGTCGAAGATTTCGCAGGCCTGAAACTGCGCGGCCCATCGCGTGCGGCAACAATGCTACTGGAAGAACTAGGTGCCACCCCCATCGGGATGCCGGTGCCGCAATTCCCCGAGGCCCTGTCGCGCGGTGTTGTCGATGGTGGCGTGATCACCTGGGAAATGTCGCCTTCGCTCAAGCTTGATGAGTTGACCGACAGTCATACGGATGTGGCGGGTGATGAGGCGCTGTATAATCTCTATTTCATCTGGGCGATGAATAAGGATGTGTATGAAGGCATGCCGGACGATCTGCGCGCAATCATCGACGCCAATTCCGGCATGATGGCGAGCCGCTGGGCAGGCCGCGCGCATGATACCGGTGATATCGTCGGACGCGACGTTATGGCTGCGGATGGTAACGAGATTGCGCAACTGTCCGAGGTCGAGACAGATCGGATCAAAGCGCTGGGTGCGGAAGTAACGGCGGATTGGATCGCCGAAATGGACGCGAAAGGCTATGACGGGGCAGCCCTGGTTGCCAGCGCACAAGCTGCTGTCGCAGCAAACCGCGCGGCAGAGTAACTGCTTCCCCTTAGCAACCCTTTCGTCAAAGATCGAAAAGGGTTGCTCGCAGATATGCTGATTGCATTGCGCAAGGGCCGCGCTGTCAGCTCTGCCAAGGTTGATTTATCGACCTTGGCTTTTGATTTATGATGACCGACACTGGCACTCCGCCCACATCGACTGCGATAGACAACCACTTTGGGGGACGCTTCCAGATCGTCGAGGCCTAATTATCTGGATAGGGCGTGCCTTCGGGCCTTATGGCGGAGTTTAGGTGATCCGCGCGACGACGTAGTCCGCCAAATCGACCAGCATCTTTTTCAGCGGATGATCCGGCACAGCATCCAACGCTGTCTTCGCCCTCTCGGCCCAATCTAGCGCATCCTGTCGCGTGGCTTCCATCGTGCCGTGCTTTGCAAGCAGGGCGATTGCGTGATCAAGATCGCCTGCTTCCTGTCTGCCCTTTCCGATTGTCCGTTCCCAAAAGGCGCGTTCTTCCGCATCAGCGACGGCAATGGCGCGAATCACGGGCAGGGTGAGTTTCCGCTCGCGGAAATCATCGCCCACATTCTTGCCAATGGCTTTGGTACCGCCATAGTCGAAAAGATCGTCGACGATCTGGAACGAAATCCCCAGCGCATCACCATAGTCGAAAAGCGCCTGCTTGGTCGCAGCGTCTTGCCCCGCGATCTCGCCGCCGACTTCCATCGCGGCAGAAAAGAGCGCTGCGGTTTTCCCACGCACGACCTGCAAATATATCGCTTCGGTTGTCGCCAGATCACTAGCGGCGGTCAGTTGCAGCACCTCGCCCTCGGCGATGGTAGCCGACGCATTCGCCAGAATATCGAGCACGCGCAGCGATCCTGTTTCAACCATCAACTGGAACGACCGCGCAAAGAGATAATCGCCGACAAGTACGCTTGATGTATTGTCCCACAACAGGTTTGCCGTGGGGCGGCCACGCCGTTGCTTGCTTTCATCAACAACATCATCATGCAGCAAGGTCGCGGTGTGAATAAACTCAACCGTGGCCGCCAGATGGATATGGTACGGCCCCGTATAGCCACACATCCGCGCTGCCGCGAGTGTGAGCATCGGACGCAAACGCTTGCCGCCTGCCTCAACCAGATGCGCGGTCACTTCGGGGATACGCGGGGCGTGTT
>CAYZKE010000543.1:0-2528 GCA_964478505.1 uncultured Loktanella sp. | reverse complement strand
TGGGACTGCGTTGATGTGAAAGCCCTGCGCCCCTTCACCAAGCCTGTCACGCTGGAGACGATCAAGGCGGACCCTCGCCTGAAAGACATGGTGCTCGTGAATAACTCACGCCTGTCTGTCCAACCCGTGAGTGACGATGAATGGCAAATCATCTGCGCTTTGGGTGAAACAAAGGCTTAGGGATGTCATAGAAAGAGGGTCCGACAGCTGCCGAACCCTCTTTCACCCCGCGTGCTCCTGATCCACCACACGCAACTGATTCCGGTTCGACCGTTCTGGCCTGCATCTGGTTTTAGCGTTTGATCACAGGGCCACGCAACAAGTTAGCGCTTCAAAAACGTTTCAAATCAGCCTGATATGCGACAGCTAACCGCAGAACGCCCGCCGAATCGGCAGGCGTTCAGTGTCGAAAAACTGTGTTCTTTAACCGTAGACGGCTTCTTTGCCGAAGTGTTTGGTCAGCATATAATAGACCACGGCACGGTATTTATTGCGCTCGGATTTGCCATAGGTATCGAGGACAGAAGCGATGGCCGCATCAAGCTCGGGGCTGTCTTTCAGACCAAGTTTCTTAACGAGGAAGTTGTTCTTGACCGTTTCGAGTTCGGCAGGCTGGCTGCCAGCAACAGTCGAGGCATCAGCATTGTAGATTGCGGGACCGCAGCCGATGGTCACCTTTGTCAAAAGGTCCATGTCTGGTGTCATGCCACATTTGTTTTTCAAATCATCCGCATATTTTGCAATCAAATCGTCTCTTTTACCCATGAGATTGTCCCCGGTGTTTTCTTTTGTTTCTAAAAAACGGCCAACTTGCCGCCACGCGGATAAGTTAACGGCTCAGCGCCGCTTTGGGAAAGAAAAAAGCCCGCTGTAGGCGTGGTTTTACCACTGTATCGCTGATTGCCCGGCCGATCACGTGTGATCACAGCGGTGTGAACGCTGAAACTTGATCTCAGACCGGTACGTGACTGTTGCACCAAAACTTTGGAACCCAAGCAAACAAGGACGCAACTATGTCAGTAAATAAGTTTCTCATCGTCACTGCAATCGCATTGGCACCTGCTATGGCACAGGCCCAGGATTGGACTGGTGCTTATGGTGGTCTCACCGTCGGCGGATCAGACATTGAAGCAACAGTCAAAGCGGCTGATGCCGAACTCGAAGGTGATGGCTCATCTGTTGGTTTCTTCGCAGGCTATAACTATCAAATGGGCAACATCGTCTATGGCGGTGAATTTGATCTGGATGGCACAGATTACGAAATCGCAGACGGCGCAGTTAAGGTTGAGAGCACAGCACGTCTGAAAGCCCGCGTCGGTGCCCCTATTGGCAACGGTCTCGCCTACGGTGTGGTCGGTGCTGTTGGCGCAACATCCAATGAAGTCAAAGACGGTCGCGGCGTTCTCGTCGGTGCCGGCTATGACATGAAGCTGTCCGAAAATCTTTTGATCGGTAGCGAAGTACTGTTCCACAACTTTGACGATGACGACCTCGAGGTGGATGTCACCACGCTGCGTCTGCGCGTCGGCTTCAGCTTCTAAACCGGCCTCACAGAGCATTCCCAAGACCGGCGCGAGGGGCACCTCGCGCCGTTTTTGTTAGCGGCACAGGCCCCATCCGCGCGATTGCAGATGAAAGTGATCCGCGTGCAGACGATTATAGTCAGGTGAAAGTGTGAGACTGAACCAGTCACACGCGCCATCCCGCACCGCGCGCAAAAAGTCGCCCTTGCGACCGGGTGGTTCCCAGTCTGCCAAAAGCCTGACCTGCCCCCCATCGGCCAGTTGAAACCCCGCAATATCAATAGCATCGGCAGTCGCATGCGTGCTCATCCGCGGGGAAGGACCGTTTCCTGTGCGGATTGTGCGACAGTTGTAGCTGCCAATGTGGTCAATGGCGGTGACAGATGTCTGCAGAAACTCTGCGGCGGCGGGCTGCACGCTATGCATTTCCCACATCGCCAGCCGCAGGGCGATCGCGCAACGCGTTTCAATAGGGAACACCCGCGCATTGCCCACGCCCCGCAGATCAACGCGGTCGCGGATAAAGCACTGGTCACTTTCCTCAAGCGGATCAAGCGGTTGCAAGCTGGCGAAACCATCCAGTGTCGCAAGGCACTGCACCTGATCCGCTACTGCACGATTAAGTTTCCATCCCGTGAGCGGCGTCACCGGATCGCTGATGCGCAGTGGCACCGTCGGGTTCCATGCACGCGGCAAGGGTGTCTCGGGATGGACCAGCACCTGATACCCGCCATAGGCCAGCGCCCCCGCAAAGAAAAACGCAGCCAGACCGCTTATCAGGGCCCAGCTGCGTTCTTTCTTTTTGACCTGCCTTTGCGCGGCCTGCTGCGCCATCTGCTGACGTTTGGCATGCCGCATAAAGGGTTAGTACCGGTAGTGTTCGGGTTTGAACGGGCCTTCGACAGTAACGCCGATGTAATCCGCCTGATCTTTCTTCAGCTCGGTCAGTTTCACACCGATCCGCGCAAGGTGCAGGCGTGCGACCTTTTCATCAAGACGCTTGGG
>CAYZKE010000542.1:2122-2539 GCA_964478505.1 uncultured Loktanella sp. | reverse complement strand
CCCGCTGATTTGGGAGCACCGGCCAGAAGGCTCCGGGTATTTCAGGACCAATCAGATTTTCAAGGTACTGACTACCTAAAGGCGGTGTCGGAAGCGCTCAGGAATTCTGCAAAGCTGTTGATCCTATGCTCGCCAAGTTCAAGCCAAAGCAGGTTTGTAGGTGACGAGATAAGTACATTTCTCGACATCCATGAAGCGCGGGATGTCGTATCAGTTCTGATTTCCGGTCAACCGAATGATGAGACCGACGACAAGAGCCAGTGGGCCTTTCATCCGACACTGATAGATTCAATCCCGATTCCGCTTGCGAGCGATTATCGCGGTTTCGAAACCCGACGCCATCGCATTGATCGCGATGATTTTGAAAATGCATGGTTCAAGCTATTGGCGGACATCTACATCGACTGCGACGTCGAT
>CAYZKE010000542.1:0-2112 GCA_964478505.1 uncultured Loktanella sp. | reverse complement strand
GGGCAGCGCTAGAACAACGTGAAAAACTCCGCAGAAAATTTGAAAACTTCAGGGCCCGGTCAGAAATGCCCGGAACCGGGAGAAATTGTACTGATCAGTCCGTCACTTACAGCGTGCTTTTCCGGGGGCTTCCAACCTGATAATACAGTGACGCAATTCTCCCCCACTCCCGAAACGAAGAAACTTGATAATCTTCGGGGCACAGTGCGTGCCGTACGTTTCAGTCACAATTCAAAGCAAATTGCCTTGGGGTTTATGGGTGGTAAATTCGCAATTTGGGATGTCGGGCGACACAATATGTCCCAAAGAAAATTCATGCCGCATACGGGAGATGTAACCGCAATCGGCTGGGCTGAAAATGTAAACCAGATCGCAATTGGTGATCAAAACGGAACGATTTCAATTCAAAATACAAACAAGATCTCGAGAATTGTCGGACAAAGCAAATTTGCCCAAGACGGTAAGTCTGTTGTCAAGGTCGGTGAGCGGATCATACCAATTTCGACCTATGACAACCAGGTTGACGAACTGAAGGATCGAATCGAATTCGAGAAGCTGACAAGCCGTGCGCCATCCGCGTTCAGCGTCAACCGTAACGTCTTTGCTGCAGTCGATGGCGATCGGTTGTCAATTTGGGCAACAAAGAACGGGCAGCGGATCGCGGCACTTGAGGTGCCCAAGTTGCATTCGGCGGGTGATGGCCTGACCCAACTCGCAGCAGACGCTGCTGGACTGCGCTATGCACTGATAGTTAAAGCGAAAACATTTCGCATTGTGGACTGCACATCCTCGCAAGACTGTAGTTCACCACAGAGTAAAGATCGGGAACTCAAAACTGACTCGTATATCGCCAGCATCGCCATCTCAGCCGATGGAAACCTGTTGGCGGTTGGTTCAGGCATATATGACGAGGCTATTTATCTGTGGAGATGGACTGACACCGAACCCTTTGCGGCATTGCGGGGAGGACACGATGTCTTGGACGTTAAGTCTCTGGTCTTTCACCCGGCGGCACCGATCCTGGTATCGAGCGGCAACAGGCGGATCGTTTTTTGGGATCTGCTGGGGCAGAGAGAAATCGGTTCCATTGACAACCTCAGGGATGACGCGTTTCGTCTGTCATTCTCAGTGGATGGGAGCCTGTTGATTGCGGAACTGGGCAATCCGCAGGCAATTGTGGTCGAGTTTGATCCGATGAACTGGATCAAGCTCGCTTGTAACGTCGCTGGTCGCAGATTGGATGAGCAGGAGATGACGCAGTTTGGCATTCTGCCTCGCGAACTGTCATGTCCCGTTCCTCAGTAGACTTGAGCTGTCGGCAAATTTGGTACAGCACCGACTCTCAGTAAGGAAGATGATCCTAATGCAGCCTGTAAAGACATCAATGCTTGCGGTTCTCAATTGCTTCGCAGTTCCTGTGCCTGACCAGTCCGGTACTCGTTAAATGTCATCGGGGCGCCTGGAGACCGCAAAGTACGTTCCACCCTTGAAATGACCGGGACAAACCTTGGCTAGGGTGCGACCAACGCCAGCTTTTTAGCCTCAGCAGGCGAGAACCGCAATCACCTCTCTGAGTGGCCTTACTCCGCAGCCTGACAAGGCAAAATGTTTTCATTTGGGTTTAAAGTGATGATTCTGACACCAAAAAAGGGCGGTTTAAAAAAAACAATCACTGATTTTGCCGAAACTGAACTGTGCCCAGATTGTTCCCGTCAAGGTCAAATTTTCTCAAATGATTCCAAACGAAACCAAAAGTTAGTTGAAAAAGTTGAATAGAATCAAACTTTTGAAATTACTAAATTTTTGAATTCCAAGAATCCTGCTCTTCGAATCCGGCGGCTTTAATCTTCAGATCCGCCGTGCTCCCAGCGGCCAAGAATTTGAGAAACTTTAGAATACACCTTGTCGCGCGCCGCCCTCCGCTCGATACCGTTTAACAGCAATTCGTCATAATTCGTTTCCGCATGCCGGACATGCGCGGTCACTGCAAGTCGCACCGCCTCTTCGTCCAGTGCCTTGGCGGCCGCACTCCGGCCCACGCGGCCACTGTATTTGCGACAGGCATGCTCGGCGATCAGGCCCTCTCTTGCTGTGGGGCAAAAGGGAAACATT
>CAYZKE010000541.1:444-2548 GCA_964478505.1 uncultured Loktanella sp. | reverse complement strand
TGTCGAGGGCTCAGAACTGAGCGTCGCAGCAAGCTCGGTGTTGGGTGCGATAGCGAAGAGCAGTCATTAGAATTACCCGCGGCGAACGACGGGTTTGAGCCCAATAAGTATTAACGTTTATTCTACTGAACCTCTTATTGGCATAGGTCGCCATTGGCCGGATCAATCTTCGAAGAGGGCTCGAACCTTTGCCATGTCGTAGGCGTGTTCGGTTAAGTTCTCAGGATCCCACTCACTTCGTTCAGCTTCGAAGAAATCTCCGCCATATACGTGAATTGCACCAGTCAATTTAGGGATCGGATTTGTGACAGAGTGAATAAGATCCTTTCCCAGCGGGGCACATTGACCTGTCGATAGAGCGCGAGCCCCAGCCGCTTCTATACGTCCTTCCGGATCATCAGCAACGCGCCGCCAAAAAATGTTGTCTTCTCTGCCACCATAGATGCCGATAACTGCCCACATTTCATGATTGTGGGGCATGACGGTCATCCCAGGTTTCCAGATAACATTGACAATCGTTAGGTCGGTCGACTTGTAAATCGGGATAATGCCACTTTCTGTTGGCTCTCCCAATGCCTGCGTCACTCCCGCGGGATCTCGCATTGCGCGGTCAACAACCTCTGCTACCGCTTTGTGAGATGCATCTTTATCCAATGCAGTTCGGCAGTCAGCTACAAATTGCTCCATATTCCACATGTACCGCCCTCCTCTCCAGTGGGAGTGTGAAGAGAATAACACAGTTTGATGAAATTCAGAAATGAGCGTAGGGCCGCTCGGCAGATGCAAATGCTACGAACAAGGCTGAATCCACACTTTGTTCCGCATAGCTGAAATTGACTGATCTCGCAGTCAATGTCTGGTTCGAGCTTACTGCCAACTAGAGCTGTTTTGAAAAACAGGCTATTCCTGTAGGCTCTCGGCTCAAATGAGGGCGGGGACGACAATGGCCTACTATGACACCGGAACGTATTCGCGAACAGTTTCGACCGCTTCTAAAGATGCTCAGCTATGGTTTGACCGGGGGTTGGCATGGACTTATGCCTACAATCACGAAGAGGCCATAGCGTGCTTCCAAAAGGCGCTTGCCTCGGACCCGCAGTGCGCCATGGCGCATTGGGGCATCGCTTATTGTATCGGCCCAAACTACAACAAGCCTTGGGAGACCTTTGAGGAAGACGAGAAGCCCGACTGCATCGCGCTTGCGCAGGACTCTATCAGTTCTGCGGCGGCATTGCTGGATCAGTGAACCCCTGTTGAGATCGCATTAATCGAAGCAATTCCTGCACGCTATCCCGCCTCATCGGATATCGAAGATTTCAGCCCTTGGAACGACGCCTTCGCCGATGCGATGCGCAAGGTCCATGCCGACCACAGCCATGACCTCGACGTCTGTGCTCTCTTTGCAGAAGCGATCATGAACCGGACACCTTGGCAGTTGTGGGACCTGCCGGCGGGAAAACCTGCCAAAGGCGCGAACACCCTTGAAGCAATCGCAGTTCTTGACAGGGCGTTTGACACTTTACCAGGGGCTTGGAAGCACGCGGGGCTCCTCCACATGTATATCCACCTTATGGAAATGTCGCCGCACCCAGAAAGGGCGCTGCGTCATGGTGATGCCCTCTCTACGTTGAGCCCGGACTCCGGACACCTGCTTCACATGCCGACCCATATAGACGTTCTGTGTGGTGACTACATGAATGTTGTCTTGCGCAACGACGCGGCAATTATCGCTGACCGAAAGTTCCTGAAGCGCGAGGGGCCAGACAATTTCTATTCGGTATATCGCGCCCATAATTACCACTTTAAAATCTACGGTGCTATGTTCTTGGGGCAGCCCTCGGTCGCGCTGGATGCGGCCGAGGAACTGATATCCACCTTGCCCGCGGAAACGCTCAGACCGATGGCGGACTGGTTCGAAGGCTTCATTCCCATGAAGCAGCATGTGCTGATCCGGTTCGGGCACTGGCAGGACATCTTGGATCAAGCCTTGCCTAAGGACGAAGAGCTCTACAGCGTCACGCTGGCAATGATGCGTTTCATGCGATGTGGTTACTCTATTTGATAGGTTGACAGCGACGGGCGATGGGGCAGATCACTGCTTCTT
>CAYZKE010000541.1:0-434 GCA_964478505.1 uncultured Loktanella sp. | reverse complement strand
AGCGCATTGACGATGCCCTTGCCGAGCGCGACCGCTTCTACAAAGCCCGCGACCGGGTTCCCGAAAGCCGCATGCTGTTCAACAATACATGCCGCGATATCTTTAAGGTCGCCGAACAGATGATGCTTGGCGAACTAGCCTACCACATGGGCGAACACGAAACGGCATTCACGCATCTGCGCAAGTCAGTCGAGATAGACGATAATCTGCCATACGATGAACCTTGGGGCTGGATGCAACCGACACGCCATGCCTTGGGGGCGCTACTGCTCGAACAGGGTCAGACCGAAGAAGCCGAGACCGTCTATCGCGCCGACCTTGGTCTTGACGCGACACTCAGCCAGGCCTGCCAACATCCTGGAAACGTCTGGAGCCTGCACGGCCTGCACGAATGTCTGACGCGCCGCGGCGAGACTGTCGAGGCCAAGCATATC
>CAYZKE010000540.1:0-2550 GCA_964478505.1 uncultured Loktanella sp. | reverse complement strand
ATCGCGCGTGTCGAACATGATCATCCCGCCGGTGCGCAAATAGCGGTTCAGCTTGGCATAGGCCTCGCGGCTGGGCAGCGGTTGATCGGCGGTCACGGGCCAGTAGAGGAATGGGAAGAAGGCCAGCTCATCGGTTTCGATATTCACGCCAATGGGGGCCGCTGGTTCAATGGACGTGCGCCGGAATAGCGTTTGCGACAATCCCAGCAGTCCCGCTTCGGCGATCTCGTCTGTTTCTGTGTCACCGGTGAGCACATGCCCCAAGACCACTTCAGAGGTGGCGCGCAAGGCAAAATCCTCAGCCGATTGCGCCTGCGCCTCGGGTGCGAAAAGCAGCAGCAACGCAAGGGCAGCCGCAACATCGGCGCGGGGGCCACGGAGCCGCCCGCCGACAGCAAGTGAGGCAATCACGTCAATGAGCAGCAGCATCACAGCAGCACTCAGAAGCCAGCCTTTGAGCGCTGTTTCTCGGAGGGCTTGCATGCCCTCGACCACAATGCGGTTCGGCCATTGCGCGACGTTCAAAACGGTTTCGATGTTGATCACATTGACGGCAATCTGGCGGTCCGCTCCGGTATAAAGACCGGGGAGTAGATCCGGGCCGGGCGTGCCTTGCGCCAAAACCTCACCCGCCACACCGGGCAAGGCACTGCCATCATCCAGCCGTCCATAGGCATCAAGCACCTTATTAGGCAGCCACGTTGTGCCGGCCAGTTCGGTCTCGTCAGGGTTGGTGGGCCGCGTCGAGACGGCAAGCCGTTCCAGCATTTGCACAAACAGCCCCGAGAGCGGCAGCGACGACCATTCCGCGTTGGCCGTGACATGAACCAGGACAATCTGCCCCTCACCAACCAGATTGCGTGTCACCAAAGGCGTGCCGTCGGATAGCTGCGCAATGACGCGTTCTGCCAATGTTGGATCGGGCTGGGCCATGACTTGCGAGGTGACGGTGACATCGTCGGGAATTGGCAGGCCAAAAAACGGGCTTTCGGCGTCAAAAGGGGCCAATGTCTTGGGTTCACCCCAACTCATTGCGCCGCCCACCGAACGCCCGCCCGAGCGCAGGCGCACCGGCAAAAGCGGGTCAATCTGATTGCGCCCCTGATCGGACGCCGCAAGTCGTGGTCCGGCAAAACGCAACAACATGCCGCCATTTTCAACCCAGTTCAGCACAGCCTCGCCTTCGCTGCCCGCAAGGCTGGCTACATCGGCAAGGATGATTACATCGGGATTGGCCAGCAAAATATCGTCCAGCGTGCCGTCTATGATATCGGCAGTCGGCTCAAGCGCTTCGCGCAGATAGTAGAGCGGCGACAAGAGCTCCAGACCTTCACGATCATCGCGCCCGGCGATGAGCGCCACTTCGCGCCGTTTGAGCGCATCATCTGTCAGGCTCACGGCACCGGCTGAACGGGTCCCTGTCACCTCAAAGCGGGTGATCCGGTTGCGCAACTCTGGTGGCAGGACCATCACGGTGTCTGCCACGGGTTCGCCGGCGGCAAAGCTGAGGGGGACCGTGACCAACTGGCGCTCAACACCGGCAGGGTCCAGCCCGACAGCGGTGATTGTTGTCTCAAGCGGGTTGCCGATGGGTGAGCGGGTCGCGGACACAATGACCTCTCCATTTTCAAAGCGGGCGGGGCGCAGGCCAATGGTCTGACGGGGCGTTTGAAAGACAGTAACGGACCCGCGTGTTTCCAGTTCGGCCAAAAGATCGGTGCGGCCGTCCCATTCCAGCCCGTCGGAAATCCAATAGGTTTCGAACGCCTCGTCGCTTTGCGCGAACCATTCCGCTGCGTCCCGTGGCTGCCAAGGCTGCGGCTGCAGGCTGGGCAGGCGGTTGCGCCAGTCGCTTGGGGCGGCAAAGGGCAGATCGCCCACTGGCAAGTCGTTCAGGTTAACCACCGCTGTGCGCCTGTCAGCAAGGGCTGCTTCGACCAGCAAAGTATCCACACGATCGATCCGGTTTTGCCAGCTATTGGCACCAGCCCATGAGCCATCCAGCACGATCACCAGATCACCAGATCCTTCGCGCGCATTCTGCGGGTTCAGCACAGGGCCAGCAAAGCCGATAATCACCGCCGCGACGGCCAAAATGCGCAACAACAAAAGCCACCAAGGGGTACGATCAGTCTGGTTTTCGTCATCGGTCAGGCCCAGCAGCAGCGCAACACCGGGAAAGCGCCGCCGGATTGGGGCAGGCGGCACTGCGCGCAGCAAGATCCACAGGATCGGCAAGGCGATGAGCCCGAGCAGCAACCAAGGTGCGGCAAAACCTATGGATCCTATTGACCACATCAGGTGTTGCGCTCCAGCGCGCCATAAAGCCACAGCAATGCGTTCGTGGCACTTTCGCCAGTGTGATGTGTCTGGAACTGCCATCCGGTGACGCGGGCCAGTTGTTGCAAGCGGTCTTTGCGCTCGGCCAACCGCTCGAGATAGCGGGACTTCAGATCACCGGCTTTGAGCGTTTCATGGCGCAACGCACCAGACATGCTTTCGAAAATCGTCCGCCCGTCAAAGGGAAACGCCTCTTCCTGTGCATCAAGT
>CAYZKE010000539.1:0-2552 GCA_964478505.1 uncultured Loktanella sp. | reverse complement strand
CTCCAAAGAGAATCATCTCTTTGACGCGCAAGTAGATCGTTTCGTGTTCCGGCTTTTTGCTGATCAGTATGGTCATTTTTGTGCCTGCGTTCCAAGCATCCTTGTTTTCATAAACCCTTAAAGTTGTCAAAACCTATCAAATTTATGAGACGGGATTGCAAACGCTTATGATTTCATCAAGGCTGCTTGCCAGTGAATAGGATTCCTAGCGGAGGATTACATGCCTAAAACGAATACATACGCTCTTCTTGCGGCCGCCGTGCTTGCAGCGCAGGCGGGCTGGGCCCAAGAAGTGCGCGTCTATAACTGGTCGGACTACATCGACGAAGATCTGTTGACCAAGTTCGAGGAAGAGACCGGTTTCGATCTGATCTATGACGTGTTTGACAGCAACGAAGTTTTGGAAACGAAACTTCTGGCTGGTGGGTCAGGCTATGACGTTGTCGTTCCCTCCGCGACATTCCTGCAGCGCCAGATCGCAGCAGGCGCGTTTCAGCCACTCGATAAATCGCAGCTGAGCAACATCGGCAACCTCTGGGATGTGGTCAGCGCACGCACCAATACCTATGACCCGGGCGGCGAATATTCGATCAACTACATGTGGGGCACAACAGGCCTTGGGGTGAACGTTGGTGAAGTGACTGCACGTTTGGGCGAAGACGCGCCGATCAATTCGCTGTCTCTGGTGTTCGATCCTGCGAACATGGAAAAGCTGGCTGACTGCGGTGTGCATTTCCTTGATGCACCAACCGAGATGGTTCCGGCTGCGTTGCAGTACCTTGGCGAGGACCCTGACGCGAAAGACGATGAGTCTCTGGCCAAAGCAGAGGCGGTTCTTGCCGCTGTCCGCCCCTATGTTCAGAAATATCACAGCTCGGAGTATATCTCGGCTCTGGCGAACGGCGACATCTGTGTGGCTTTCGGTTGGTCCGGTGATATCCTGCAATCACGTGACCGCGCAGCAGAGGCCGAGAACGGCATCGAGATTGCCTATAACGCCCCTGTCGAGGGTGCCTTGATGTGGTTCGACCAGATGGCGATTCCTGTGGATGCCCCGAACCCAGAAGGTGCGCACGCATTCCTGAACTTCATCCTGGATGCCCAGAACATGGCGGATGCATCCAACTACGTCTACTACGCCAATGGTAACCTCGCCTCGCAAGAGCTTTTGGTGGAAGACGTGATCGGTGATCCGGCCATCTATCCGGATGCCGCAACGCTTGAGACGCTTTATACAACCACACCTTTTGATGCGCGCTCGCAGCGTTCGCTCACACGGATGTGGACACGGGTGAAATCCGGCACATAAGATAGATCTACCCCGGCCCGGAACACGGGCCGGGGCTTTTGCAACATACAAGTATCTGAGGCCCCGATCCCTATGCCACAAACCGCATTTGAGCCTTGGAACGACCCTGACGCAAAGCCGTTGATCCAGTTTCGCAATGTGTCGAAACGCTTTGGCGACTTCACCGCGATTGATGATCTGAGCATCGATATTTTCGAGCGTGAGTTCTTTGCCCTGCTTGGCCCCTCGGGCTGCGGCAAGACCACAATGATGCGGATGCTGGCAGGGTTCGAGACGCCGACATCCGGCACGATCATGTTGGACGGGCAGGACATCTCGCCCATCCCGCCAAACAAGCGCAGCGTGAACATGATGTTCCAGTCCTATGCGCTGTTTCCCCATTTGACGGTATATGAAAACATCGCCTTCGGCTTGCGCCGCTCGAAAATGCCAAAAGACGAGATAGATGCACGCGTCAAGCAGATGCTGAAGCTCGTGCAGATCGAGAAATTCGGCGCCCGCAAACCCGAGCAAATCTCCGGTGGTCAGCGCCAGCGTGTTGCCCTTGCGCGCGCTTTGGCGAAGGGCCCCAAGCTCTTGCTGCTGGATGAGCCGCTGTCCGCCCTCGACAAGAAGTTGCGTCAGGACACGCAGTTCGAACTGATGGATATTCAGGAAAAGACCGGCACCACCTTTGTGGTTGTCACCCACGATCAGGAAGAGGCGATGACCGTTGCCTCCCGCGTGGCGGTGATGGACCACGGCAAGCTCAAACAGGTTGATACCCCCGACCGCATCTATGAGGCCCCGAACAGTACCTATGTTGCGGATTTCATCGGCGATGTGAACATCATCGAAGGCTATGCGACGAAGCAGGGCGACGCGGTCTCGATTGCGTGGTCCGAAGGCAATTCCCCGATCATTGGCACACCGTCGAAACCGATTGCCGATGGTAAGGTGAGTTTCGCAATCCGGCCCGAAAAGATTGCGATTTCCGCAGAACGGCCAACCGACCGAAACAACATTGTCCAAGGCAAAGTGCTCGACATCGCCTATCTGGGCAATCTGTCGACCTATCATGTGGCCCTGCCGGACGGCACGATCATCAAAGCGCAGACAGCCAACTCTCGCCGGCGTTCAAGCCGCCCGTTTACCTGGGATGATGAGGTCTGGCTGTCCTGGACCGATACCGCCGGCATCGTGTTGGAAAGCTGAGGGAGCGCGCGATGAACATGCGTCGTTTCTCTTTGATTGCGGTTCCCTA
>CAYZKE010000538.1:0-2564 GCA_964478505.1 uncultured Loktanella sp. | reverse complement strand
AAGCCCGATATCGCTGGCGTTCTTGCCCTTGGTATTGGCGGTTTCCTGATTGGCGACCATGCCCAACTCCATAACCACCTTTTTCCAGTTGCCCAGCGCTGGACTGGACCAATCGCCGTAGACACGACGTAACGCAGGTTCACCGTAGGTCGTGATCTCACGCATGATATCGGCGGCATATTTCGCGGGAATATTATCGGCATCAATCAAGACGGCCAGCAGCATACGGTCTTTGGACAAGGGGGTTTTCCTCAACTTGGGGTGATTTGAAATCGCTACGGCAACGCCTTATTTCTACAGCGTCCGGATCAGAGATGGAACCAAGTTCCCGCAAATGCAAAAGGCCCGATCAACAACCGGGCCTTTGTGTACCACTCTAGCGCGCTCTTAAAACTCGACGACCGCGCGAATTGATTTGCCCTCATGCATCAGGTCAAAGCCCTTGTTGATGTCATCAAGGCTCAGCTTGTGCGTAATCATCGGGTCAATCTCGATCTTGCCCTGCATGTACCAATCTACGATCTTGGGTACATCCGTCCGGCCACGCGCGCCGCCAAAGGCGGTTCCGCGCCAGCTGCGGCCCGTCACCAACTGGAACGGCCGCGTCGATATTTCTGCTCCTGCTGGAGCGACACCGATGATGATGCTTTCGCCCCAGCCCTTATGGGCCGCTTCCAGTGCTGTGCGCATCACACCGACATTGCCGGTTGCGTCAAAGGTATAGTCCGCACCACCGCCTGTCAGCGCAACCAGATGCGCCACCAGATCTCCGTCAACTTCGCTCGGGTTCACAAAATCGGTCATGCCGAAACGTGTGGCCATCTCGACCTTGCCGGCGTTCAGATCAACGCCGACAATCTGATCCGCACCTGCCAGTCGCAGGCCCTGGATCACGTTCAGGCCAATGCCACCCAAACCAAAGACAATCGCAGTCGACCCGATTTCGACCTTGGCGGTGTTAATCACGGCACCGATGCCTGTCGTCACGCCGCAGCCAATATAGCAAATCTTGTCAAAGGGTGCGTCCTCCCGCACTTTCGCCAAGGCGATCTCGGGCAGTACGGTGTGGTTCGCAAAGGTCGAGCACCCCATGTAGTGCAGGATCGGCGTGCCATCGAGCATGGAAAAACGCGAGGTGCCATCCGGCATCACGCCCGCACCTTGGGTCGTGCGGATCTTTTGGCACAGGTTAGTTTTCGGGTTCAGGCAATACTCGCACTCGCGGCATTCAGGTGTGTAAAGCGGGATGACGTGATCGCCGGGCTTCAGGCTCGTCACACCAGGGCCGACCTCGAGCACGACGCCCGCACCTTCATGCCCAAGGATCGCGGGAAACGCGCCCTCGGGATCAGCGCCCGAGCGTGTGAATTCATCAGTATGGCATAGACCAGTCGCCTTGATTTCAACCAGCACCTCACCGGCTTTTGGGCCTTCGAGGTTCACTTCCATCACTTCCAGCGGTTTGCCCGCTTCTAGTGCCACGGCTGCACGGGTGCGCATATCGGGTATCTCCTTATTAATTGCCTAGACGATCAGTCAAACAGGACAAAAGTTCAACCACTCTGTGCGCTATGCCTTGTGTTTGAGACCAAACACCCGAAAATGGCAGGATGAAACGCTATCTCGCACTGATCGTTCTTGCCGGTTGCACCGCAACCCAAGCCCCGCTGCCCCCGCAAAGCGAAGACACCTGTGGTGCCTCGGAATTCGCGGGGCTGATCGGGCAACAGGCAACGGCCCTTGAACGGACGTTGCTGCTTGGCCCTGTCCGCGTGATACGGCCGGGCGATGCCGTCACAATGGATTTCCGGGCCGATCGTGTGAATTTCCGCATCGGTGAAGACGAAACAATCCAGCGTATCGACTGCGGCTAAAGCTGTTGGGGAAACAAAGTTCCCCGATGTCACGAACTGGGTGGGGGCTATTGGCCGCGACATCGGGGTAGCATTTCGCTATACCCGAATGTTCGCAATCAGTTGTGTTCCCAGTTGGCAGGCGTTGTGACGCTACGTCGTTCATTTCATGGCAGAACGATGGCAATGAAAGATGGACCCTTGATTTTGCAGGGGTTTGGCGCAAGTCTGAGTCATGACCTTTGAGCTTCCATCACAGTTTCACGCACCCGAGCAGGTCGCGTTCCACAGGACAGAACTGAATGTGATTCTCGGCCTCTACGGCCGCATGGTCGCCGCGGGCGAGTGGCGCGACTATGGCATGTCGCATCTCCGCGATGTTGCCGTATTCTCGGTATTCCGCCGCACCGCCGAACACCCGCTCTACCGCATCGAAAAACGACCCAAACTGCGGCTGCGACAAGGGCAATACGCCGTTATTGGAATGGACGGACAAATCCTCAAGCGCGGTAATGATCTGCGTCAGGTCCTGCGCGTGCTTGAGCGCAAACTGATCCGTGCGGTCGACTAGAGCCGTTTGCGCGCCACAACAGGCCCGTCACCCTGCGCTTCGATCCGCAAGATTGCCCGCTCAACCGGTTCATAGGCGGTCGCCATGTGATGGGCATTCGCGTGGATCAGCGTGGTGTCATCCACCATCATCCCCACATG
>CAYZKE010000537.1:0-2578 GCA_964478505.1 uncultured Loktanella sp. | reverse complement strand
TGTGCGACTTCGCAATTGATCTGGAACGGCTTGCGCAGCACGCAGGTGCAGCAGAACTCGCCCCGATCCATGACACCATTTTGCAGGATTTCACGGGCATGGTCGTCAAAGACGCAGGGCGTATCCGCATCACACCCGCAGGGCGTGCACTGACCCGTATTATCGCCCAACGCTATGACGGTTTTGCGGGGATCGCAGCGCAGTATTCGCAGGCCTCCTAGCTTTTGCGGTTGAAGTTGCAGTCCATTGCGCCACTTAGAAATAGAATTGAACTGAAAGCAGCGCCATGGATATCCTCAATATCATTTTTGCCATCCTCAGCATCGGTCTGGGTTGCTTTGGCTGGCTGGCCCCGCGCTATACGATGGGTGCCCTCGACCTGAAGCGCGGCGAGACCACGATGGGCATGTCCGAGGTGCGCGCCTCGGCCGGTGCGCTCTTTGTGGGGATGGGCGCAGGTGCGCTGTGGCTCGGCACACCCGAGGCCTATCTGATGCTGGGATTTTGCTGGACAGGTGCCGCCATGGGGCGGTTGACATCACTGGTGCTGGACGGCGCGACACGGCAGAAATGGACGTATTTCGCGGTGGAAGCCGTGGTTGGGCTGGCTGCGATTGGTTTGAATTTGGGGTAGGTTGTGGGGGCGGGAATTTGCCTTGTAGCCAACCCCTGCGAACCATCTGCATCAATCATTGCAGGCCCATGATAAGTCGAATGTGACAGACCGCTGGAAATCGGGACTAACCGCGACAGGGATGTTCAGGTTATCTAGACGGACGTGATCACTCGAAATCAGAACCGTCAAACAAGAGAACCGCGTCATCAAAGCGATGACGCGGCATTATGTCAACTTTGCTCTGTGGACACAGTCTTTGACGGAGGTGACGCATAGTATCTTACGAGAAGCCACCTCTGGCAAAGAGTTAGTCTATAGTTGCAAAGTAAAGACCGCCAAAAGTATCGAGGGGCGCGTCCGTTCCGATGGTTGCATCAGAGTCAAGCCGGCCTTCAAAGCTGCCAATGGTTTCACCACCCTGTGCAAACACACCCTGAAGGTCCGCACTGATATCAAAGGTCTGGCTGGGGTCTGCGCCATATTCAACAGTAATGTCTCCGCTCAGATCGCCAGAGTAATAGCCGGCTTCTACAGCTCCAAGAACGGTGTCTCCCCTGAATTCACCCGAAATCCCTGTCGGATCGTTCGGGCCGCCAGTCACTGCGGTTGGCACGAACACAGCTTCAACACTCGTCGAAGCGCCGTCTACGGTAAGCGTCGAATCACCAGTAATCAGAGCACCTGCATCATCCAGTTGGAAACCGAATGTACCGCTATAGATAGAGCCTCCAGTGGGCGCCGCGTCTACCAACCCGGTCTCATTCACGCGTTCAAGATTGTTGAAAGTCTCAAGAAAAGGTGTTCCTGCCAACTGCTCCGCGATGTCTGCCGGATACTCAAGTTGCAAAAGGCCGTCCGATACAATCAGGTCCTCACCGCCATTGTCGCTCCCTCCGCCACACGCCGCGAGCATTAATATACAAACGCCAGCGATCGGCTTCTCTATCATTCTCATTCTCATTGGTCTCCTTAGTATTTTCTATTTTGCAGATGCTTGAGAGCCCCTTTCGCCACCTTCCGTGGTCGCACAAAAACCATTGCGCTGCCTGGTTTCTCCAAGCATTGATCATCTTTAGGGCGAAGAGCTATCAACCACACAAACACCTAAAAGGCGGCGGCTGGTTTCGATCAATCTATCGAAAGCGATAGGTGTTCTGGAGTTACGCTGAAATGAGGTTCCGAACCAAAGCAAGCGCAATGGCCTGAGCGCGTGTTGTCGCGCCCATGCGCTTACGCGCATTCGTCGTATGCATCCGCACGGTTACTTCCGAAATACCCATGTGATGCGCGATTTGCGCATTGTTCATACCCTTGGCAAGACAGGTGAAGATATCCTTCTCCCGAGGTGTCAGAAAGTCGTAGAGTAACGGGACCTTTCCGACCGATTGGTTCGGCGTTGGCGGACCGTTATAGACCGCAAACAGGTTCGCGATAACGGCCAGCAGATCAATTCTCGCCTTAAACTCTTCCGCGACAGTGGCTGTACATGCGAACACGACAAGCACCTCTGCGCCGTCATCAAGATTGTCGTTCAAGCGAAATGTAATGTAGTCTGACTGTCCATACTTGAGCAGGTGCTCATAGCATTCACGTGTTTTCTCTGACAGTTCCAATTCTTCCATCTGCTGAAGCAGCGAGATGTGGTCGACATCTTTCATGGTGCCTTCTGCCCAGCTGACCAAAATGGGATCAACGCTCATGTAGTCGTTGGCGATATATTCTTCCATCCCGCCACGCTCATGTGTCGAGACACGAAACCAAACCGGCATAGGGTTGCCAACCTGATACCTGATGACATTCAGCGCATCTGCACCTATATCCCTCGCGATCTTGACGCTGGTTTGCCAAACATCGTTCTGGTTTTCGCCCGCTGCAAGTTGGTTCAGGATATCAACGAGAATTTCCGGTTTGCTGATCCGAGTTGTGACTTTTTCCATCTTTACTCCCTTTGCAATCATCACG
>CAYZKE010000536.1:0-2600 GCA_964478505.1 uncultured Loktanella sp. | reverse complement strand
TCAGGCAGATGCGATGTCTGCAGAAATTCGCCGCCGTTCACTCTTCCGTCCACAACCATTTCAATCAGGAACGCCACCTCTACTCACGCGACAATTTCAAACTCAACCGAACCGCCGCACTTACCGAGTGGCGTCAGCTTTGTTCCGCATAAGTTCACGCATTCCGGAGCAAACTGAGACTAGTACGAATTGGTCTGACACCACCCTTGATATGCATCTCAGGACAGATACGAGTCTCGATCTGGCAAGAGAGCTGCACGCGCAGGACGTGCCATTTGCTTTTGTCTCGGGCAACGATGCATCCTCGCTTCCCGAAGAGTTGCGCAGCAGTCAAATTCTGACCAAGCCAATCAATTTCGATGACGTGGTTCGTATGATCGCCGAAGCAGAAAAGTGCAGCTAACGCGAAGCGGTAACAATCCCGGCTGCTATGTTGCTGATAAGCAGGATAGGGGAGGTGTCGCTATGCCGCGATGAAGATGCATAGGCATAGTCATGCCAAATTCTGACATAATTTGTCTGTCCTGCATCCTGCTGCGTGGAAAGCCTGCCCCTTGCAGGGACAGGCCTTCCGGTTTTTACGCTGGACAGCGCATTACTGGGGGATCATCATGACGATTTTCCCGACTGCATGACCGTCTTTCAAGGACGCATAAGCAGCGACCACATCTTCCATTTTATAAGTGCTATCAATGACGGTTTTGACATGTCCGTCCTCAATCAGCTTGCCAAGGTCGGCCAGCATCGCACCGTCGGGTTCCATAAAGAACCACTCGAACCGGACACCGTGATCAGGCGCAAGATTATCGGTATCCTGCCCTTTGATCGACACCAGCGTGCCACCTTTCTTGAGAACCTTGAACGACCGGTTGAGCGTCTCGCCCCCAATCATATCAAACACGATATCATAGTCCGACAATTCGTCTTCAAAGGTCTGCTCTTTGTAATCAATCACAACGTCCGCCCCAAGATCACGGACAAGATCAGCGTTGCGCGCGCTACATGTGGTCGCCACATGAGCACCAAAATATTTCGCGATCTGAATTGCCAAGGTCCCGACACCGCCCGAACCGGCATGGATCAGCACCTTGTCGCCTTTTTTCATCTTTGCTTTGGTGATCAGGGCCTGCCAAGCCGTCAGACCGGCCAAGGGGACGGATGCGGCCTCTGCATGGCTGATATTGGCGGGTTTCAGGGCCATTTCGCTGGCTTTGAGACGCGCAACTTGTGCGATGGCGCCTGCATCTTGCTGGTTGGCACGGGCATAAACCGCGTCGCCAACGCTAAAGCCGGTCACATCTTTGCCGATCTCGGTGATTTCGCCAGCGACGTCAAAGCCCATGACATGGGGGAACTCCAACGGAATGTTATCTTTCATCGCCCCTGACTGTAGAATGTAGTCGATCGGGTTGATGCTTGCGGCATGCACGTTGATCAAAACGGAGTCGTCGCTGAGTGCAGGTGCATCGATTTCGGCGATTTCGATTTCGGTGTCGTAGTCGCGGATAATAGCGGCTTTCATAGGGCTCATCCTTTTGTTCGGTATTTGGGTGTCATGCGTCCGCGGAATACGCGCGCGCTGCGTAGGTCAGTTCGTAGCTGTGCCTGTAGATTTCGATTGCAGTGCCAAAGGGGGCTTCGACGTAAACCATGCGGTATGACTTTTCGTCAGGAAAAAATGCGTATCGGCATCCTTTGCTTGCCGCCCGCTGCCACGAGACACCGATATCGCTTTTTTCTTAGGGCAGGTCGGTTGGCGGTTTGATCGTTCCTTTCAGTTGTGGTGGATGCAGTCAATGTGATCGCTGTGGCAAGGATCAGGCAGACTGCATCAGCAGGGTTTTTCCCACCCATTCCGCGCTCATGGCGGCATCGGCCAGGGCTTTGGCCACATCACCGCGCGCCGCCTCGGCCTTGGGGTCAACGTCATCTCCGAAAACCATGGCACCATCGCCATCATCGTCCGTCAGTGCGACAGGGCGCAAAATGGCATATGGCAGGCCGGACGCCTTGAGATGTTCGTCTGCGTCATGTTTGGCTTGCAGGTAATGGCCCATCTCCGTGTCGGGATCAGGGTTTTCCGCGCCCACGCTGCTGAGCATCACAAACCGCGACACGCCTGATTTTGCGGCTTGGTCGATCAGGTCAATCGCCCCGTCGCGGTCAATCTTGTCGGTCATTTCCGCGCTGGTATCGCCCCCCGACCCTGCCGCAAAAATAACGGCATCGCAGCCTTCGCAAACGCCATCCTGCAAGTTGGCAAGATCGCCTTTGCGCTGTTCGGTCTGCGCGGGCAGTTGACTGGTGTCAGAGCTGTCGCGGACCAGGGCCACGGTATCATGGCCCCGCGCAACAAGTTCATTCATAAGACGCGTTCCGGTTTTGCCGGTTGCTCCGGCGACGAGGATTTTCATGGTCATTTCCTTTTTGGTTGGGGTCGGCAAGTGTTGGTTGCGACCTAGTGTTCGGGGGCCATTGGACCTGCGGCTTGCGTTGCGGCCATATAACCGGGCTGCTCTTGCAGATCTTCCCAGTAGGTTTTGACCCTTGGCGCGGCATCCAGAAACCCCAAGGCATCGAGGTTCGCCAAAAGATATGAA
>CAYZKE010000535.1:0-2603 GCA_964478505.1 uncultured Loktanella sp. | reverse complement strand
GACCCTGTGCTGAACAAGGTCAAGCTGATCGCGGAGCCTTGGGATATCGGGCCGGGGGGGTATCAACTTGGTGCATACCCGGCACCCTTTGCCGAATGGAACGACAAATACCGCGACAATGTGCGTGAATTCTGGCGCGGGGATGCGGGTAAGGTCCCTGACATGGCGGAACGGCTCACAGGCTCTGCGCCCTATTTCGATCATGACGGGCGGGCGGCGACATCGTCGCTGAATTTCCTGACGGCGCATGACGGTTTCACCCTTCACGATACCGTCAGCTACAGCCGGAAGCATAACAAGGCCAATGGCGAGGATGACCGCGACGGTCATGCGCACAACTATTCGGACAATATGGGTATTGAGGGGCCAACCAAGGACGCGGATATCAATGCCGCCCGTATGCGCCGCAAGCGCAACATGATGGCCACATTGATGCTGTCCCAAGGCACGCCGATGGTGCTGGCGGGGGATGAGCTCAGCAATTCGCAAGGTGGCAACAACAATGCCTATTGTCAGGACAATGAAATCGGCTGGGTCAACTGGCCTGACAAAGATGACCCGTTCTTTACCTTCTGCCAGCAGGCGATTGCCTTTCGCAAAATGCATCCACTGTTGCGCCAGACCCGCTTTCTGCATTCGCGCCAGCGCCTGATTGATGGCGAGCCTGACTTGTTCTGGCGGCGTGTCGATGGCAAGGCGATGAGCCAAGAGGATTGGGATGACGCGGGCCTTGATACTTTGGTGGTTGAAATGCGCATGGCGTCGGGATCACCGGAATATGTCAAACGTGAAGGCGCTTTGTTGGTCGTTCTGAACCGCGGGGAGGCGGTTGAGATTACGGCACCCGAGTTGCCAGAAGGCGACCAGTGGGTGCGCCGCTTTGATACCAGCCAGGAGGATGCCATTAAAGTAACTCCGGGGCTGAGCGTCGCGGCGGACAGTGTTGTGGTATTTTCACACGAAAGCGCAGAGAGGTAATCTGCGACAACGACGAAAGGGAGGACGAGATATGCCCATGCAAAATGTACGGACCACTCCGATCGAAGGGCAAAAGCCTGGAACCAGTGGGCTGCGCAAGAAGACAGCCGTGTTCCGCCGTCCGCATTTTCTGGAAAACTATGTCCAGGCGATCTTTGACGGGATCGGCGGTGTCGTGGACAAGACGCTGGTCGTGGGTGGCGATGGGCGGTTCTTCAATGATGACGCGGTTCAGATCATTTTGCGCATGGCCTCTGCGAATGGTGCCGCGAAATGCATCGTCGGGCAGGGCGGTATTCTGTCCACGCCTGCTGCGTCGCATATGATCCGCCTGCGCAAAGCGGATGGTGGTTTGATCCTTTCTGCCAGCCATAACCCCGGTGGCGCGGACGCGGATTTCGGATTGAAATACAATGGTCCAAACGGTGGCCCTGCCTCCGAGGCCGTCACTGATAAGATTTACGAATGCACCAAGACGCTTGACCTTTACCGTATTGTTGCGGCTGCGGATATCGACCTTGGCGCGCTGGGCGAACAATCAGTCGAAGGGATGAAAGTCGAGATCGTTGATCCGGTCGCCGACTATGCGGCTCTCATGCGAACAATCGTGGATTTCGACAAAATCCGCGCGCTCTTTGCCGGTGGTTTTACCATGTGCTTTGACGCCATGCATGCGGTCACGGGGCCTTACGCCCACGCGATCCTTGAGGGAATGCTGGGTGCGCCGAAAGGCACGGTCATTAACGGCATTCCAAGCCCCGATTTCGGCAAGGGCCACCCTGACCCCAACCCGATCTGGGCCAAGACTTTGATGGACAAGATGTATGGCCCGGGCGCACCTGATTTCGGTGCCGCTTCTGATGGGGACGGTGACCGCAATATGATTGTGGGGCGGGGGGCCTATGTCACACCCTCTGATAGTCTGGCGCTGCTGACAGCCAAGGCGCATCTGGCCCCTGCCTACTGGGGTGGTCTTGCTGGTGTGGCACGCTCGATGCCGACCTCCCGCGCGGTGGACCGTGTGGCGGAAAGCCTCGGAATTGATTGCTTTGAAACGCCGACGGGGTGGAAGTTCTTTGGCAACCTGCTGGACGCGGGTAAAGTCACGCTCTGCGGCGAGGAAAGCGCCGGTACAGGTTCGGATCACGTGCGCGAGAAAGACGGGCTTTGGGCGGTGCTGTTATGGCTGAATATTCTGGCCGAGACCGGGCAATCCGTGTCTGACCTGATGGCGGATCTGTGGAAGGCGCATGGGCGTTGCTATTACGCGCGCCACGATTATGAGGATGTCGAAAGCGCGCCCGCCCATCAGATGATGGATGGTCTGCGTGGCAAGCTGCCCACGTTGGCGGGCAGCGAAATCGGTGGACTGACCGTCTCAGAAGCGGATGAATTCGCCTATCTCGACCCCGTTGATGGCTCAAAATCCACAGGCCAGGGCATCCGGATCAATTTTGAAGGTGGCGCGCGTGCGGTGTTCCGCCTGTCAGGAACGGGCACGCAAGGTGCGACGATCCGGCTTTATCTGGAACAGTTGGTGACCGTTCCGGACCGTCTGATGGACGATCCGGAACAGGTGCTGGCTGCTGTGCGCGATGCAGCACTTGGTCTGTCGGATTTGCAGG
>CAYZKE010000534.1:0-2608 GCA_964478505.1 uncultured Loktanella sp. | reverse complement strand
CTCTCTTCGCCGCAGATGTAGGCTCCGGCGCCGCGACGCAGGTCGATATAGCCTTTCTCGACGATTCCGGCGGCTTCCAGCTCTGCGATTTCGCGGCGCAAGATATCGAGCACTGCGGGATATTCGTCGCGCATGTAGATAAAGCAGGTATCCGCCTCGACCGCCCAGGCACAGATCAGCATGCCTTCGAGAAACAGATGCGGCTCGCGCTCGAGCAGGTATCTGTCTTTGAAGGTGCCCGGTTCACCCTCGTCTCCGTTCACGGCCAGGTATCGCGGCGACGGTTCGGCCCGCACAAATCGCAGCTTTTTGCCTGACGGGAACCCGGCACCGCCCAGGCCGCGCAAGCCGGCATCCAGAACCCTGTCGAGCTCGGCTTCCCAATCCCCGTTCTTGCGCAGTTGAGCCAGTTTTTCGTACCCGCCCTTCGCCTTGTACGCCGCAAATCCCTGGTAGTCGGGAAGATGATGATGGATGTCGTTCGCCTCGATGGCGGCCGTCACCTTTTCAGGCGTGGCATGGTCGATATGGTTGTGCCCGATCTCGAGCACCGGCGCCGTATCGCAGCGCCCCATGCAAGGCGCACGCAGAACCCGCACTTCTGACGGGTCAAGACCGGTTTCAAGTGCCGCCTTGAGCTGTTGCGCCCCGGCCAGTTCGCAACTCAGGGAATCGCAGACCCGGATCGTCAGCGCAGGTGGCCGAGTTTCGCCCTCTTTCACCACGTCGAAATGCGCGTAGAACGTCGCGACTTCGTAAACCTCGGCCATGCTCAGCCGCATTTCTTCGGCCAGCGCGCGAAGATGCGCCGCCGAGAGGCATCCGTATTCGTCTTGGATCAAGTGCATGAATTCGATCAGCAGATCACGTCTGCGCGGGCTGTCGCCGAGCAACGCGCGCACTTCGGAAAGCGCTATATCATCATATTGACGGCCTTTGGGGGTCTTGCGCCCCTTGCCTCTACCGGATTTCCAGACCCCAGGTTTGGTGTTCGCTATGTTCATCAGGCCACTCCCTTTGCGGCGGAAGATGGTCGGAATCACGTCATGCGATCAAATCGTTATTTCGGAAGGAGCGATTTGAATTGCTTATAATGACTGATGCACCGCATGTCGAAACGCGGTGATGATGGGCGGTTCGGGCGTTTGTTCCTTAATCGCAAGACCGATCGTCTGGGTGACGAAAGGTTCCACCAGGTCGAGTTCCACAGAGTTCTGTCTGGCAAAGTAGGTTTCCGCGACACTCTTGGGCGCGATTGTCGCCGCGTTTCCGCTGGACACCTGAACGAGGACGGCAGTGAACCCGTTGGCCTCCATGACGATCGTGGGGGACGCACCGATGGACCGAAAGGTTTCGTCGACGAACTGCCGGTTGCGCATGTCGGGAGTGAGCAGGCAAAGTGGCAGCTTGGCCGCTTCCGACCACCGGGCCTGACCACTCGATCGGGGCGCAAGATGCTCCGGAGCCAGAAGGACGTATTTTTCCTTGTAGAGGCTTTCGGTGCAATCCGGATCGGCTTCGCTGAAATAGGTGATCCCGGCGTCCAGCGAGTAATCGTTCAGCCGTATATCGATTTGGCGCGATGACAGAGACTGCAACTCCAGAGACAGCCCGGGATGGGTTTTACGCAGACGCGAGGAGACATGGGCCGCGAAGGGCAGGGCCGTGGGCACCGTTCCGACCACCAGCTTGCCCTTGAGCGTCTGGCGCAGGGCATCGATTTCCTGCCGCATCCCTTCCGTGTCGTTGAGCAGTCGTCGGGCCCATTTCAGCACAACCTCGCCCTCGCGCGTGAAGCCGAGAAACTTGTTGCCGCGTCGCACCAACGGGATCGCAAGTGCGTCTTCCATCTTGCGGATACGAGCGGAGAACGCCGGCTGCGAGATGCCGCAGTCCTCCGCCGCGCGCGAAAAATGCCGGTTGCGCGCCAGAGAGACCAAAAGCTTGAGGTCACGAATTTCTGTCATCTGGCCTCCTGAACGACATGCTGCGCCACACAACAGGCCTTGTTGCGCAAATCGGGTGAAGGGCGGGCTTCCCCTATCCCGGACGGAGATATCCTACGGGGTCTGTGACGGGCATGCCAAGGCTCCAATAGCGATTGAACACGGCGACGCGTACATCGATTTCTGCACTCTGGGGGTCAAAAACTCTGCTCAGCTAGATTGGCTCGTGAGTTTGATACCGTCTGTCCTGCGTTGAACGCGGCCTCGGCGTGGGTATCTGATCCTTTATCGCCGCAAAAACCGCGCCAACTCTGTTGATGCTTTTTTCGACGGCATCCAGGCTGAAGGGACTGCACGTCAACCACAAGGCGGTGGCACCCAAATCATCATGTGATCAAACCAGATCTGAAGCGATCCCCGCACTCAGTGCCGTGTCGTCGGACCAAGTCGCGACCTAGTACCCCCTCTCGAAAGATAAAATGACGCCACACACTTTGAGCACAAGAACCCGCATGACCTTCCCCATCCGAGTAAATCCCGAAACGATCAAGGGGGCGTCGCGATTGATTCTCCAAAGAAATATGCACCGGTCAAGGAAAGTAACTGCGCACCAAGGCGCTCGCGATCAGGCTCCATCCGTCTGCGACGACAAAAAAGGCTAG
>CAYZKE010000533.1:0-2614 GCA_964478505.1 uncultured Loktanella sp. | reverse complement strand
TGATCCCCGTTGCGTACGCTTTCCAGCTGGTTGCGCAACTTGCCGGCCAGAACGGGGCTTAGGTGATCGGCAAGCGCTGTGATTGCCCCGTCGCGTGTGCCGGGTGCTGTCAGGCCCACTGCCTCAAGCTCGGCGGTGAATTCTTCTGCGACGGCGGAAACGGTTGCTTTATCCACCCGCCGGAGCGCGCCCAATTCATCGGTCAACAACAGCTGCAGGGGTTCGGGAAGCTGCCCTAAAGACAGCGAAGTGCCGTCCTCAAGCAACATATGCACGACCATAGCGGCCTTGCGACGACGCGTTAGGGACATATCGGAGGTGGGTGAGATGCTAAAATCCATAGGGTCACCTTAATCAAGTGGCCGTAAAATATTAGTTAGCGCAAGCGGCTTAAGACCCGGGATGCGTGACCATGATCGACATTTTTTTAAGCTGCTCAACGGTCTTCGGGTCAAGCTGCGCAGTGTCAGCGGTCAGATCATGGATCGCGACAAAACAATCGTGCAGCTGTTCGATTTCGTCATCGGTAAACTCACGGTCAGGATGAGAGAAACCGCCCAGGCTGCGGCTTTCGTCAGACACGCAAGACACCACAACACCGAATTTCATTCCATGTTCACCGGCCAGCGCCAGAACCCCAGCGGCATCATCAAGCCCAGACCAGCGCAGTGTGCCTTCGTTCCCAAAGCCCCATGCGACCATTGGATCCACCATGATCAAACCATTGCTGGAATAGTGATCCAGCCATGCCTTGGGATAGGACTGAAACACGAATTTTGGCGTTGTATAGGAAATGTGAAAGCCTAAAGCGTAACCAGCAGGTGCGAGCTCATTGAGCTTGCCGAGTGTTTCACTGATTTCCTGTTGAGTCGAACGCACTGAACTTTACTCGCTTTCAGGTTGCCAAGAGGCCGCGTTTGTCGATATTGTGCCCCAGATGTGTTGACATTAATGTAAACCCCACCGCTCTCACAAGCGTTTTATCTTTGGTCCGTTGCTGCAAGGAAAGTAAATGTCGACACTGCTTGGCCCGGAAGAGATAGAGCAGCTTGCTCCGTCCGGCCATTACATCGCGTTACGGATCGGTTTCGCTTTTCCCATGGAAGAGGTGAACGCTTTTCCACAAGAGTGGGTCAATTACTACACGAAGCAGCAGTTTGCACTTTTTGATCCTGTCCTGCGATGGTCCTACGCCAATGTGGGTGCGATACGCTGGAGCGCGTTCAATATCGAGGACCCCAAGAGGGTTATCGCGCAGGCGCAGACCTTTGGCATGCGTTATGGCGTCACTGTTTCAGTCTTTGACAGCACCGTCGACGATCAGCGCTCTTTTGCATCTTTTACGCGAGCAGACCGTGAATATACGGATCTTGAGATGAAGCTGCTCCAAGCCTATCTTTTGCGTCGCCACAATGAAACTGCGCCGCCGAAAAATTTGACCAAAGCCGAGCTTGAAGCGCTGGGAATGGTGAAAGACGGCAAAAGGCTCAAAGAAATCGCCTTTGAGTTGAGCGTAAGCGAGGGGGCGGTCAAGCAACGCCTGAAAAACGCCAAGCTCAAGCTTGGGGCAAAGACCGGAACACAGGCCGCCGCATTGGCGAGCCAATATGGATTAATCTGAGTTTTTTCAGAATTTCTTTCCACATTCCCATCAAATGGAACTAAATTGTAAGTGTTATCGTGGCATATGCCACGGCGAAGGTGGGGGCCTTCGTCAACACTCATTCACAACCAGAGGGAAGACTATGGAGAATATTACATTTAACCTGACGGAGCTTCACAAATACGGAACTGCGTTTTTTGAATTCCTTGCGCTGCGCAAGAAATTTTTTGTCGATCAATTGGGCTGGGATATCCCGCATGATGATGATGTCGAGATGGATCAATACGACAACCCAAAGGCGTATTACTCGCTCGTTATCAAAGATGGCAAGGTTGTCGGGGGGATGCGCACGATGGCGACAACGGCGCAATGGGGCTCTCATACCTATATGCTGCGTGATGCCGTTGACGGAAAGCTGATCGGTATTCCTGCGGACATTCTTCCCGAGGCAGAGGTCAGTCCAAATATTTGGGAAGCTACCCGAATTGTTATTTCAGAAGATATTACAACCCATGCCGAACGTTCCGAGTGTCTGGCGATGTTGCTGGACGGTGTGGTGGCACAGGCCCGCGAACATGGCGGGACCGAGATCATGGCGCTGTGTCCGCCCGTCTTTGCGCGCACGATGCGTCAGCTCGGATATCCGGTCTATCCAATCGGCGAGGCTTACGTGAACGCACATGACAATCGCAAGTACGTGGCGATGAAGGGCAAAATTTCGGGGATACGTTCGCGCAATGCGGATCAGGCACAAACAGCAAAGCCTGCTACGCCCAAAGCAGAGAAGATGATGGAGGTGAAGCCGGCGAATGCGTCAAAATCGACGCATACACTCCAAAATCAGGCGGTACATGCGCCGTCAAAGCTCTAGGGGCGCGATGTTGTGGACCTGATCGCCCCTTGTTGGGCGATCAGGTTTTTACCTGTTATTGCGCGCCGAAAACGCGCGCAAAAATCGTATCAACGTGCTTCAAGTGATACCCGAGGTCGAATTTCTCTTCGATCTCCTCG
>CAYZKE010000532.1:0-2617 GCA_964478505.1 uncultured Loktanella sp. | reverse complement strand
CGGCCATGAAACGTGATGGCTTGGGCTGGGGGCATGATCTGGAATGTGGCTGTTTCCATGATGTTGCCCTCCGTGCCGCACCCAGCCCAATTGCCCGCGTCATTGCGGCGCTCAAGAGGAGGGGCTGAAGATGGCACAGCTTGAACATGTCAACGTCACCGTGTCGGACCCGAAGCAGACAGCGGCCATGCTGGTGGACCTTTTCGACTGGCGCATCCGCTGGGAAGGGTCTGCCATGAACGGAACGGGATATACCGTCCACGTCGGGACAGACGACAGCTATGTCGCTGTCTACGCTGGATCACAACCCGATCAGACAGTGCCGAAAACGGATGCCAGCTATCAGACACGCGGCGGCTTGAACCATCTGGGTGTCGTTGTAGATGATCTGGATGCGGTTGAGACGAAGGTGAAGGCCCATGGTTTCACCCCGCACAGCCATGCCGATTATGAACCCGGTCGCCGGTTCTATTTTCATGACAGTGACGGGATCGAGATCGAGGTCGTCAGCTACGTCTGACCGATCGCATCTCGGACCTTCTTTGGCAGCGCCTTGAAGATGATGTCATAGGACACAGCGATTCTGTGGCGCAGCTCATCCTCGGCGCTGTCGAAACTGACCAGAACCCAGCTTTTGTGGAAATAGGGGGCCTTGGTTGCGGCGCCTGCATCAATCAGCATGGCCGCAGTTTCCACACTGTCTGTTTTGACGCAGACACCGTCGATCCGGTCACCGAAACAGGCAAACATCTTGCCGCCCACCTTCCAGCTATCAAGCTCGGTCGCGGGGTCGGCGGCGGTGGCACCAGGCAGGGCGGCGCAAATCTGGTTGACGAGGGCGCGTGACATGCACGTAGGATGGCTCAGATGTGGGCGGTTTGGAAGAGTGCTTTGCGGGGCGAGGCGACAGTATTGACCGTGCATGAAGACGGGCTCGGGCGTGAATGGCTATTCCCGAACTTCGCCCAGCATCACTCCTCGCATGAACGATGTGTCGGCAGCGAGACTGTTTGTCTCGAGGAACTGCAGGTATTCCGCAATAACCATGCGCTGACCTGCATTGAGTGGTTCAATCTTTTCTCGGTTGTAGGCCCAGGTTCGCTTTGCTGTCTTTGGGCGTTGCTCTCTTGGGTCAATGAGATCGAACATCTCAACAAAGCCGTAGTCGCCTTGGTTTCCCAGAAGTGAAATGGTCAAGTAACCACCAATAAAGTATGGCAAATTCTCTTTCGGCAAGAAGGTAAAAACACACCGACACATCTGATAGTCTTCAAGTTTAAGTTCAGACCAGTCCTTACCCCAGAATGGCTTTGTTTCTTCTATTCCCTCCCAGTAATTTCGAGATTTGCTGTCGTCTGTGAGATTCTCCCAGCCTTCTGGTAAGGAAGGCGGCGTCTTCAGCCAAAACTCGTCCTTTATTCTGGATAGCAGTGCAGCTTTGTCGGATGAACTTCGTGTCAAACCTGTATCCTCGAGACAGTTAGGTTTCGTGTACCAATCCACAATAGTGATAGAACGCTACTTTGAATACTGATCGCGCTGGGCGCAACTCGGACTTTCCTACTCAATCCAAGTTCATCTGGACGCAGTTCCCGTGACCTGCTATCTCAACCCCATGAAGAACACCTGCATCATTACCTGCTGCATTATTATCTGCTGACATCTGTCGCGGGTTGCTCTTTCACGTTTCAAAACAAAACTGAACTTGGTAAGCCCGCGGCGTAACGCACGTGCGAGGCACCTATGACGACGATCCGCTTGAACAATACAAAGACCCGCCGCCGCGAGGACTTTGTCCCGATTGATCCGCAAAACGTGCGTTTGTACCTCTGCGGGCCGACGGTCTATGACCGCGCGCATATCGGGAACCTGCGGCCCTCGCTGGTGTTTGACGTGCTGTTTCGCCTTCTCAAAGAGGTCTATGGCGCGGATCACGTCACCTACGTGCGCAATTTCACCGACGTGGACGACAAGATCAACGCGCGTGCGGCCGAAACGGGACGTGCCATTGGCGATATCACGGCGGAGACGATCCAGTGGTATCACGATGATCTCGATGCCGTGGGTCTGCAACGCCCCACGCATGAGCCGCGCGCGACGGATCATATCCCACAGATGATCGTGATGATCGCAGATCTGATCGCCAAGGATCACGCCTATGAAGCCGAAGGCCATGTGTTGTTCGCGGTGGAAAGCTATGAGGCTTATGGCGCGCTCTCTGGCCGCTCCATCGACGATATGATCGCAGGGGCCCGGGTCGAGGTGGCTCCCTACAAGCGCAACCCGATGGATTTTGTCCTGTGGAAACCATCAGGTGACGGTGTGCCGGGGTGGGACAGCCCTTGGGGCTATGGCCGGCCAGGCTGGCATATCGAATGTTCCGCCATGAGCCATGAGTTACTGGGCGAAAGCTTTGACATTCACGGCGGTGGCAACGATCTACAATTCCCGCACCACGAAAACGAGATCGCGCAATCCGCTTGCGCCCATCCGGACGGGGAATTCGCCCGCTATTGGGTCCATAACGAGATGCTGCAGGTCGAGGGCAAGAAGATGTCCAAGTCCTTGGGCAATTTCTTTACCATCCGCGACCTGCTGGATCAGGGTATCCCGGGCG